>JAAZHD010000187.1 GCA_012510895.1 Clostridiales bacterium | reverse complement strand
GTGTAGAACTCTGGCACCCAGGCTGGCCAACTCTAGCATCTCATCATAGGTTATATCTTTTAATTTGCGAGCATTCGGAACGATCCTTGGATCTGCCGTATATACTCCATCTACATCCGTATAAATCTCACATAGATCTGCCTCAAGGGCTGCAGCCAGAGCAACCGCGGTAGTATCAGAACCGCCTCTTCCCAAAGTAGTAATATCACCTTTTTCGTTTATGCCCTGAAAACCTGCAACAATAACAATCTTGCCTGCATCCAGTTCTTTCTTCATTCGCTTAACATCAACTTCTAAAACACGAGCATGAGTGTAGTTATTATCAGTACATATACCAACCTGCTGACCGGTTAAGGATATAGCTTGATATGGACCCAGCTCCATAACAGCCATGGCCATTAGAGCATCGGATATCTGCTCGCCGCTGGATATAAGCATATCCAGTTCCCTTTTTGACGGATTATGGCTGATCTCCCTTGCTTTTTCTATCAGTTCGTCTGTAGTATCTCCCTGGGCAGATAATACAACAACCACCTGATTACCTTTTTCATATGTTTCAACAATTCTTCTGGCAACATTCTTAACCCTTTCGGCATTGGCTACTGAACTGCCTCCGTATTTCTGTACAATCAACGACAATGGGTTTGCCTCCTTGCTTCTTTACTAAAGCTGAATATGAATCTATATTTTTATACTATGGAATTGTATCATATTGCATTTTTTCTTGACAAGAGTTTTAACACAAAAAAGGAAGCCAATCTTATCGGCTTCCTTCCAGGCATTTGAATTCATTTGGCGTTAAATTCATTTATTAATCATTTTCCTTAAAAAGTCTACTGCCAAACGTATATCCTTCTCCGGCTCTTCTCCAACCTCTCTCTCAATCGTCAGGAAACCTTTAAATCCTATATCCTCTAAGGCTTTCAAATATTTGGGGAAATCTACATTTCCTTCTCCCAACGGGGTTTCAATGAAGTATTCCCCTAATTGTATGATTTCTTCAATGCCGCCTTCTGCAAACGTATGGTGTATTTTTTCAGGATCCGTCTTCTTCAGCATAATGCCGTCTTTAGCATGTGTGTGGACAATATAATCTTTCAAAGTATATACTGCCTGAACCGGCTCGTCATCAGTTACCATTACCAGGTTAGCCGGATCCATATTTACTCTGACACCGCCCGAGCTCAGACTGTCCAAAAACCCTTTAAGTACTGTTGCTCTTTCCGGCCCTGTCTCGATGGCGAAATATGCTCCTACTTCATCGCCATACTCGCCAAGCTTATTGCAGGCATCCTGCAAAATTTTATATCTGTCATGATCAGGATCAGAAGGTATTACGCCGATATGTGTGGTAACTACATTGGTCTCCAGGTCACGTGCCAAATCCATGATTCTTTTTGACTGCTCTATTCTTTCGGGATTGTCACTTTCAATTGCGAAGCCGTGGCCGCCCAAATCACCGCATATTGCAGATACCGCCAAACCATTGTCTTTAATGATATTAAGGATTTCTTTTCTCCTTTTTGCTGATAAATTCTGAGGTGCCATCTCGCCTTTGGTGGCATAAATCTGAATGCCTTCTCCTCCGACTTCCGCTGCCTTCCTGATTCCCTCTATAATGCCTATACGGAAAGAATCCACCATAACTCCGATTTTGAATGGTTTCATATCCATCTGCTCCCTTCTATATTATTTCACAGGTTAACCTTTTTCCTTTCCCTGCCGGATTGATAAATCGCACAAACCAAGGCCTGAGTCTTCCTTGCATCTTCACCGTCAATAAAAGGCTTTTCTCCCTTAAGCAGTGACTGATAAAAATCTTCAATCTGAGCAGCGTGCCCAATGCCCCAATAATCTTTTCCGGATTCTTCTGAATTATCCATGGCACTCCGACTTGCTGTCAGCTCACGGCCATCGTTAAAGCTTATAACCGCTTCATCAGCCACCATCTTTACCAGGCCTTTTTCACAATGTATCTCCATATCTATAGGAGCATTATAGGAATAATAGTTCAATGCCTGAAATATGCTTATCGCACCATTTTTATATTTAACAACACCTTCAGCACAATCCTCCACTTCAATTTCAGGATGGAATCTATTACTTATGTTAGCGTCAACATATTCTATAGGGGAATTAATAAACCATCGGAGCAGATCCAGTGTATGAATTGCCTGGTTAATAATAACACCGCCGCCTTCCTTGTCCCACGTGCCTTTCCAATCGCTGCTGGTATAATATTCAGAAGTACGGTACCAGTTAACACGCATGCGTGCAGAAAGTATTCTGCCCAACTCACCTGATTCCAATGTTTTTTTAATAAGTTTTGATCCTGCATTATATCGATTCTGAAATATTACTCCCAAAGCAACCTTGTTTATCTTACAAGCTTCTATCATTTCATCTGCCTGCTCAAGAGTAACTGACATAGGCTTTTCAGTAAGTACATTTACACCTTTTTCTGCCGCATATACAGCTATTACAGGATGTAAATAATGAGGTGTACAGATATGGATAGAATCTAACGATTCTTTCTCTATCATTTCTTTATAATTGGTATAATAGTTACATCCATATTTCTCGGCAGCGGCTTTGGCCCGTTCTTCCCGGATATCACTCACTGCTGTCAGTTCCGCAATGGAAGATTTGCTGACAGCTTCCAGATGCAAAGGTGATATGGCGCCGCAGCCTATCAACCCAACCCTGAATCGATTCATATATAATCCAATCCCCTTCTATGTATCTAAATTTACTGCATCTGATAAAAAATGCAGAATCACTACTGAATATTATATAGTATGGATTAATTATTGCAAGGGTCAAAAGAAGGAACATAAATTATGCATATTTTCAAATTATCCAAACAAACTAAAACAGAAAAATCTCATTTACAGGAGGTAAAATTATATGAATCTGAATTTAACATCGAAAGAAAGGGCTTTGCTGGAGGATCAAAAAAGTCACGAGGAAATATGTATTAAGAAGTACACTAATTATGCCAATCAAACCCAATGTCCGGAGCTGAAGCAGATGTTCCAGACCTTTGCACAGCAGGAACAGCAGCACCTTAACACAATCAACTCCATGCTGAGCGGAAAAATACCTAATGTACAGCAAAATCAGCAAAAAAATCAGCAGCAAAGTCAGCAGCAGAATCAGCAGCAGGCCCAGTCAGTTCAAGGTCAGCGAGGCTCAGGCATGACTAATGTGCAGGATGCAGATTTATGCACTGATATGCTTATGACTGAAAAATATGTATCCGATACTTATGATACTGCTGTTTTTGAGTTCAAAGATACAAATGCACGTCAGATACTGAATCATATTCAAAAAGAAGAGCAGCAGCATGGAGAGGGAATATTCAACTACATGCAGAAAAAGGGAATGTATCAACCAAAATAGTAATAATGAATTCAAGGAGAAATAGAGGCATTGTCCATATAGGATATGCCTCTTTTATTATGGTTCTTTGTTTGTAAAATAACAGTACATGATATATAATTAATTTAATATTCAAGCATGGTTTTTAATATAAAATAAAAAAATGAACACGGAGGTACATATGAATCGGAAAGTAGCTATTGAAAGAGCAAAAGAACACCTGGGTAAATTATTGGAAGCTCAATTTGCCAGGATTGATAAAATGAAGGAAGTGCAGGATTTTATAAATTATGAGAACCTGCATCCCATTGTTATCGGTATTGTCGGCGGAGACGGAATCGGCCCCTATATTACAGCAGAAGCACATAAGGTACTGGAATTCTTATTACAGGAAGAAGCAAAGGAAGGAAAAGTTGAGTTTCGTGTAATCGACGGTTTGACTATTGAAAATAGGGCTGCTCAAGGAAAAGCAATCCCCGATGATGTACTGGAAGAACTTAAGCAATGCCACGTAATTTTAAAAGGCCCCACCACTACACCCAGAGCTGGCGACCCCTGGCCGAATATTGAAAGCGCCAATGTGGCCATGAGAAAGGAACTGGATTTGTTTGCAAATGTACGGCCTGTTAAGGTTCCGGAACAGGGTATCGATTGGGTTTTCTTCCGTGAAAACACCGAAGGTGCTTATGCCTTAGGCAGCGACGGCATCCATGTTGATGAAGATTTGGCTCTGGACTTTACAGTTACAACTCAGGAAGGTTCCTACCGCATTATAAAAGCTGCTTTTGATTATGCCAGCAAAAATAAGATAAATAAAGTAACTGTTGTTACAAAAGCCAATGTGGTAAAAACCACTGACGGTAAATTTCTTGATGTAGCCAAGCAGGTAGCAGAAGAATACCCGGAAGTGGAATGGGATGACTGGTACATAGATATTATGACCGCCAAGCTGGTGGATGAAAAACGACGAACCCAGTTTAAAGTAATGGTGCTGCCGAACCTCTATGGAGATATTCTTACTGATGAAGCTGCTGAGTTTCAAGGCGGTGTCGGCACAGCCGGCAGTGCAAATATCGGCAAACGTTATGCCATGTTTGAAGCTATACATGGTTCTGCCCCGCGAATGGTTGAGGAAGGCCGGGCCAAGTATGCTGATCCCAGCAGCATGATTCGCGCCGCCGGAATGCTGTTGAGTCATATTGGCTATCCGGAAAAAGCAAAAAAATTGGAAATAGCCCTGGATATCTGCAGCCAATATGAGAAAAAAATTCAGATAACAGGCCGCGATACAGGTGCTACCGGTTCGGAATATGCAGAGTATATAATGAACACACTTTCAGATCCTACGTTGGAACAAAAGTGGGAAGAATATCAAAAATAATTGCTTTTGTTCTGAACTATATAAATAAAATGGGACATTCATCATGTCCCTTTATTTTTTAAGCTTTATTTAGCAGATATATTATCTGTTATCAGTTCCCTCTTCCTGTCTTCTTTACAGATCCGATAAAAGATAAAAAAACTGGCGGCACCGCAGATACCTGTAATCAGATATAATGGAGTAAATGAAAAAATATCGATTATTGCTCCCATCATCAATGTAACCAGGGAAGAGGCTACCAAGGTAATCATAGCATTTACGCTGATATAAAGCGGTATCTCGCCTTTAGGGCTGTGATCCATAACATTTATGCCGCTGCTGATTCTGTAGCCGCATGCTGACAGACTGGACAGTGCAAATCCTATATTTACAGCAAAAAGTGCATTTATGGAATATACAATTATAGCGGCGGCCGCGCTGAAAATGGATGCAGTTATCAAAACATAGATATGCCCGAACCGATCTCCTATAACCCCGTAAACTGTACTTGCAAGAATATTGACTATAACCCCGATTCCGGTGAATATGGCAACCTGTTCCGGCCCTGCCCCGAAATTTCTTATTGCTATCAATGCATAAAAAGATAAGGCAACATTCGAAATTACCATAAAACCGTTTCCAATTACCGTTTTGGCAAACTCCTTCCGTGCCTTTAAAGCATGAGGAACCTGCCGGATATATCTTAAGTAATCAATGGGCTTTTTTTCTACCTTATCAGGCTCTTCCCTGATCATCGAAAAACCCCATGCATTTATATTCAGCAGACTGATTCCGATAGCGAAGATGCATGTATAATTATAGGGAAAAGACATATTTTCCAGAATAATTCCTATCAGCACCGCAGAACCAAGAGCCAGAGCGTAGCCTGCCGAATCTGCATAACCTATCAGCCTCCCGCGCTGATTACCGGGAATCACTTTGTAAAGTATACTCATATAAAAGGGTGAATAACATCCGACAAAGAAATTAAAAATGCCCCAGAAGAGTAGGAACAACACAATTGCCAAGCCTGGATTATACCTGACAGTCAAAGGTATGGACAATACATAGGCTAAAAAAAGCAAACGCTGGAAAAACAGCAATCTGGCAAAAGATGCTGATTTATTGGGTTGATTCATAGCAGCCTGTGCAAACAAGGGCTGTGAGATAAAAGTACCGATACTTACCAGCGCAATGGCAATACTTATCTGATAGGCTGATGCACCCAGATCATTAAGAAAATTAGGTATAACTGCATTTATTGATATAAGAGACATTGCATTTACAAATAAAATCGGGTCCAAAAACATAAAAAAATAATTTCTTTTATTTATGTCCATTAACTTCATCCTTGTCTATATTTCTTACTACAGTCAATGAAAAAACTGATATAACTACCAGACGGCAATTGCCCCGTCTGCACGCGGCTCAGTGCCCCCGCATAAACTTCCCTTTTCCGTTCTCCAGATTATCTGACCTTTGCCAAAACCGCCCAAACCTTCCTGTACCCTGATTTCATGACCCCTCCTCTTTAACTCATCTATAACAGAACTCGGAAAACCGGGCTCAAATTCAATTCGTTTGCCTTCCACCCATCTCCATCTGGGTGCGTCCAGGGCCTGCTGCGGGTTAAGATGAAAATCTATGGTATTCATTATAACCTGAAAATGACCCTGAGGCTGCATAAATCCTCCCATAACCCCGAAAGGACCAATCGGGTTTCCATCCTTGCTTAAAAATCCCGGAATAATGGTATGATAAGGTTTCTTTCCGCCGGCAATGCAATTGCTGTGTGTTTCGTCCATATTAAAGTTGGCACCCCTGTTATGCAGTGCAATGCCTGTTCCCGGAACAACCAGTCCTGATCCGAATTGATTATAATTGCTTTGGATCAAAGATACCATATTGCCTTCCCCGTCAGCTGCAGCAAGATATACTGTTCCCCCCGATGAAGGACGTCCATGGATCGGCATAATAGCTGTATCGCCGATTAACTTCCTTCTTTCCTCGGCATAAGATTCAGATAACAGATCTTTTACATCAACTGTCATATATTTTGGATCAGAGATGTATTCCAGCCCGTCAGCATATGCTAATTTCATTGATTCAATTTGTCTGTGGCAGGTTTCAGAACTATCCCTGTCAGTAAAACTGAAGCCCTTTGCTAAATTCAGTGCCATCAAAGCAACAATGCCATGTCCGTTAGGAGGTATCTCCCACACATCATAACCCCGATAGTTTACAGATACCGGCTTCACCCATTCAGGTTTAAATGCAGCCAAATCTTTCTTGCGAAGAAATCCGCCGTAAGTTTTTGAAAAGCTATCTATCACGTCGGCTAATCTTCCCTGATAGAAACTTTCAGATTGCGTATCCCCTATCTCTTCCAAGGTTTGAGCATGGGCTTCAGACTTCCAGATTTCACCCGGTTCAGGAGCCCTCCCTTCAGGAGCAAAGGTTTCAAACCAGAAACGAAATTCTTCTCCCTTCAGTTCATGTTTATATGTTTCGTATTCCTTCTTCCACAACATGCTTATGGTGGGACTGACAGCATAACCTTCTCGTGCGAAGTGAATAGCAGGAGATAAAAGCTCAGGAAATTTCAAACGACCGAATCTCCGCCACAATTCTGCCCAACCGGCAGGAATTCCGGGCACTGTAACCGGTATCCATCCACATTTTGGAATATTACGTATTCCCTTTTCCTTTAATTTCTGAACCGATATATCCATTGGAGCAGGACCGCTGGAATTCAGACCGAATATTTCCCCCTTTGCCCAGACTATGGCAAACAAATCCCCGCCTATGCCGTTTGAAACAGGTTCCACCACTGTCAGACATGCTGCCGCAGCAATTGCAGCGTCTATGGCATTGCCGCCTTTTTTTATCATTTCCAGTCCTGCCTGGGCTGCCAGCGGCTGAGTAGTTGCCACCATTCCTCTGGTACCATAAACAACATTACGTCTGGATGGATAATAATAGTTTAACGAATCATATTTCATAAACTAAAACAAGGGAACTTCCGGTTCCGCCAGCAATAGGAATCAGTAAAGTACCCCTGTTAAACGCCCCCCTTATCTTATTATCATTTAAATTCATTAATCTTGGATCTGTCATTAATCCCGGATTATCTGAGCTGAATATTTCTTTACAGTGGATGTGCCATAGTTGTCATCAAACTCATTTCAGCCTGTGTGGTATCCAATCTGCTGTACTGGACAACCACCGGCCGGTCGCTTTCCAGCATAATGGCATAGGGTACATCCTTGGGGATTCCTTCTCCATTCTCGTCCTTAATCTGATCCAGGCGTATATGATTGGTCCTTTCAGCCGGGCAAACAGCCTTGAAGTCCCTCATTGGTTCTCTGTCTTCAAAATACAGGGTAAGCTTCAAATGAGCATCCTCATCGCCGGTATTTAGAACACAGATAGCTTCATGACTTATATAATGACCTGGACTGCTTATGGAAGGATAGTAACAATCAGGCACAAGCCAAACTTTGGAACCTTTTGCTTTTGTATCCATAAATTAATCACACCTGCACTTTCAATTTTCTTATGAAGATACGTTTTTCAATTCTTCCAGATACTCCTCCAATGTAAGCCCTTTTTCCTTTATCCTTTTTGCATGTTCCGGCCCCACAAACCGATAATGCCATGGTTCATATTTGATCTTAGTAATATAAGTTTTGTTTTTTGGATAACGTAGTATAAAACCATATTTATGAGCATTTTTATCCAGCCATTTAAAAGCTTCTGTTTTGTCAAAATCATCATCAAGTATCTGGTATCTGGGAGTTACGATGTCCAGCGCCAACCCGGAGTTATGTTCGCTGTGACCCGGAATTGCAAGGCTGAGACCTGTCTTGGCCTTTGCTTCCTCATAAGTCATTCCTTCAGACATATGTTTTTTTATTCTTTGTTCAAATAATTCCCTTTGTCTGGCTACCGACCGATAAGAGGAGCAGATCAAAAGATCTACTCCATCGGCCTTTGCATCGTCCAACATATTCCTAACAAAACCGGCAATATCTTTATCTACCTGATGAACTTCCTGTACTGTCTCAAGTTCAACTACATAGTCAGATGGAAGAGAATGTTCACTGTTAAGTAAAAGTGTGCACTTTTCAGATAAATCCATGAAATTATCCCTTCTTTGTCAGTCTAATCTCTTCATCATCTAATAAGATGAGTTAAATTTCCGGTATATTAATCTCAATTTCTCTTCCTAAGGCAGCGGATTTTGCTATACCGTCAATTATTGCCTGATTAATAATAATCTGACTGGAAGGCACAGGAGAAGGACCTCCGTCTCTGATTGCATCAAGGAAGGAGCGCAGTTTCAGGTAGAACAGATCTTCCTTGCTTTCAATAACCGGTATTTCGGTTTCTACCTGGCTGCCGGCAACCTCATGGTAAATCTTCATAGGCCCGCCGACTGATCCATTCCAGCATTCGGTGGAAGGAATTCGCAGCCCACCTTCGGTTCCGAGAATCAGAGTATCTCCGGAAGTATCCATATTCATTGCCCATGAAATCCTGAAATCAAGGATAATATCTCCCTCAAGACGGACAAAACCTGCTGCAAAATCATCTACACCAAACACTTCCGCATATTCAGGATGGTTCTTATAGTAATTTGGTCTCTTGCCAAAATAGTCGGAAGTATAGCCTGTTACGGTCAAGGGTTTGGGATAACCAATAGCATTCAGTACCATATCAAGAGAATAACAGCCAATATCGCCCAATGCTCCGATACCGCCTGTTTCTTTTTCTATAAATGAGGTTCCATATGGTGTGGGAATACCTCTGCGCCGTCCGCCGCCGGTCTGTATATAATAAATCTTTCCGAGAACCCCGGACTCGACAATCTCTTTTATCTTCTTCATATTGGGATCAAATCTCGGTTGGAAGCCAATGGATAGAAGTTTTCCGGATTCTTTCTCTGCTTTAAAAATTTCTACGGCTTCTTCAAGGGTAACACACATAGGTTTTTCAAGCATAACATTTACGCCCTTTTTCAATGCATCAATTGTGCATTCAGCGTGGGTGGCATTGTATGTACATACGCTAACTGCATCCAGCTCCACCGAGTTCAATAATTCAGTATGGCTCTCAAAACAAAGGGCATCCGGAACGCCGTACTCTTCAAAAAAAGCTTTCGCTTTGCCCGGGATAAGATCAGCTCCTGCTACTATTTCAACATCCGGCATCTTTTTATAGTTGAGAATATGGGATTGTGCAATCCATCCGGTACCAATTATACCAACTCTGAACTTTCTGTCGGTTGGTATATCTTTCTTTTTTTCCAACTGATCTTCTTTAAATTTGTTTAAAATATCAACTGACATGTAGGCTACCCCTTTCAATTTTTATAATTATTATAGTATTTGGATGCGTATGCTCCTATGTAATAATGTATCATAAATTATATTAAATAGAAATATGAATGTTCAAAATTCATTGATTGACTCATTCTAATAT
>JAAZHD010000601.1 GCA_012510895.1 Clostridiales bacterium | reverse complement strand
ATAACGAGTACCGCTTCTTTCAGTTTTAACGAACCGATAAAATTATAACAATCCATACTTACTTGCTATATCTTTTGCATAACTGCTACCTTGCGGTTTTGTGCGGCTTATGCGATATGTACGCTTGCCTTCCACCACTTCAGCCGACAGATTATCAACCTTTATTCCGGTAGGCATTTTCGAATTAATTTCTTCGGTATCTGCTACAAGACGGTGCAGATGGGTTGTAAATACACACTTACAGCCTGTGTTTCCAAGCTTTATTAGAGCCGATTTGGCAAGTTCGACCGCATCGCTTTCGCTTGTGCTTGTAAACGCTTCGTCCATCAGCACAAGACTTCTCGCCGTAGCCAACTCAATTATGCCCATAACCGCTTTCACTTCGGTTTCAAGCCGTCCGGCTGATTTTTTTATCATGTCAACCTGATTGGCGTCTGTGTCGCCTAAAGGCACATAAGGCAGGATAAAATCGCAAACCGTCATTGTTGCTTTTTTTGCCGGGATCGGTATTCTGCACTGTAACAGGCGCTGCGTGATACCGATCGCTATGGTAAAAATCGATTTGCCGCCGTTATTTGCTCCTGTGAGTATATAAATTCGGGCATTTTCATCAAATGCAATATTGTTAAGTATAATATCACCCGCGCTTTTTTTACCTATTAAAAACGGATTGTAGATACCTATAAGCTCATATTTATCACTTGAAATATCCGGAACGGTCAAGGGCAGTCCGGCTTCTGTAACCCTTTGCAGATACTCGCTCACCCGTAACGTAAACCTAATCTCTTCAACCAATGATTTTAATATATCCGAATTCGGCATTATGTATTTTATCACCGAAACATTTATATGTTTGATTGCATCCTGAAAAACCTTATTAAGCGCAACCGATACTGCATAATTCATATATGAGCGTTCATTTTGCTCTATATCGATTTGATCAAAAACCGTTATGGGCGCTATGGTGCTATATTCGTCCGGTCTGAACTCAATTGCTTATTGCTATTTTAAGTAGAGACTTTTGATGAAATAAGCGCATCAAATGCGCCACAAAAAGCGGTTTTTTCGCTAACATTGCGGCTTTTTCACCCACATCCTTTGAGGGTGAAAGATCTGACGTCAACTGGTATTCTGCAAGGTTTATCATGAAATCATCATCGTTTTCATTGCTCATAACTCTCAAATATCCCAAATACAAATATAATTATTATGTTTATAAAAATTTGCCCGGCATTATCCTGTGAAGAGTTTTCTATATATTTTTAAAGCATATCATGCGCCAGGGAAAAGACTAACCAGTTCAGCGACGCCATTTTCCCCGGCAATTATTTTATAATAGACTATATGCCGGAATTTTTTGTGGCAGATGATGTTTTAAATGCCTCATATTCCGTTTCTGTGCCGCGATAAATAAACTCATACGAGTCGGCTGCCAGATACTTGCCGTTCATGCCGCACAAAACCTCAATTTCGCTGCGCGCTATATAGCCTTCGTCTGTAAGCCCTCTTTCCTCATAAACCCAGCGGCTGCCAATGCAAACCGGTATATAACTCTCGTCGGCGGCAGAAACGTTATACTCCGAAAGCTCCAGCGATGCGCAAAGTGACTTGCCCCAGGTCGAATAAAATTTTACAATGCCCACGCCACGCGCAAACCAATATTCCTTTATGCCGCACCAGGTATTGCTTAAGTGGTCCTCGAAGTAATAGTTTTCACGCAGGTCGTCTTTTTCCGATGTTATCGTGAGTTTCAGGCAATCCTCGAACACACCTGCTTTTGTTTTTACCGTACCGCTCTCGGAAACGGTCAGGTGTATCGGCACACCTCTGAATTCAACAACTTCAGAATAGCCCGATGTCCATTTATCGTCCCACACACATCCAAACAGAAGCTGAAGATATCGCAGCGGCATAGCGCCAAATATTCTGTTCTCCTCGAATCTTGACCTCAATTGCCGGAAGCCGAAGCTATACTTATCCATTTCTGTATACAGGATTTTTCCGTTATTAACAGTTAACCCGCTAACTTTAAACGATGACGGGAGGAAGCGGTATGATTTTTTTATGATAATCCGATATACGTGACAGATACCTGATCCCTGCGAGAGCAAAAAGAGCAGCATTCTGCGTGGTGTTTGCCCGAACGGCTTTTTTCAATTCTTCAATTGCGTCATTGATTTGCCAGTTATCGCACAGCCTTTCGCACTCGCTGATATAATAATCGCTGTCGGCCATAAAGTCTATGTTCTCTTTTTTACAAAAAAATAAGTTGGTTACAATCAGGTTGGCGGTAACGCCGTCCGTCCAGCTAATAACATACTCAATACGCTGGAAAATAAAATCGGGTACATCGAGCTTTACATATCGCCAGCGGTTACCTTCGCAGAACGGGAAGAAACCGTCGCCGCCTTTTATCTCATATTCCGAAAGCTCATACTCTTCTCTTATCGGAACAACGGTACCCGTGAAAATAACTTTCACCAGCCCGACACCTTCGGCATACCATACTTCCGCATTATAATTACTTGCTGTATAGCGAAGATGCATGCAGTTTTCAAACCTGCCGGCATATACACAGACGGTTTCGCCATATCCAAGCAAGGTCATGCTGTCGCCGGACTCACTTTGATATGTCTTTCCGACCTCCATGTCGGTGTCGAAAAAGACACCGCATAACAGTTTTGTGCTGTCAAAACGCGATATAAAATACATGACCGGCGAAAAACGGTGAAGCGAAATCAGCGGGTCCTCCATGCCCATGCCGGGCTGTGTCCTGAAAATCAGTTTTCCGCCTTCTTTTATATAGCTTTCGGAAATTGCTATAAACCCGTCGAACACATTTGCCGCATTTTGTGAAAGCAGGTCAAGGCTTTTT
>JAAZHD010000186.1 GCA_012510895.1 Clostridiales bacterium | reverse complement strand
CAAAGCAGCGATTCAGGCGAATGCCATAGTTATAACCGTCACTGCCGTACATAAGCCTGCGGGGACCGAAAATCTTAAGCACATAATATATTGATAAAGCTTCAGCAACACCTGAACAATCAAAATAAACATTGGAAAGGTCTCTTATTTTAATGAGTCCGGACTTAAGCCTGTACGGGTTATGGCCCAGCGCACAATGTGCAAGTATTATTTTGGCGTCTGGATAATCACGGCTGATTACTCTTAATTGTCTGATGTTGGCAGGATCATCAAGTTGATTTCTATAATGAGATAAATGCAGCATTACCGGGATTTTTCTTTCGTGTGCAATTTGCCACATCCAAAGAGGTGCAAAATCAAATATATCAGATTCAATCTTATCCTCTTTACATGATAATTCTAAATAGGGTTTAAGCATTCCCACTCCGGGGCATTCATCAATAAAATCGTTAAGTGTTTCGTATGTATAAATTGACGGATCGATAAGGATGCCTGCCTTATATCCGTAAAATGCAGCAAGCTTGCATTGATAAAAATTTTCATCATTAAGGGTTTTAAGATCCGGGCGATGTATACTAACACCTCTTGGAAGCAGCATTCCTGTATGCTGCACGGTTTTCCCAATTAACTCCTTCAGGCGCATCTCCCACTCAGGAAAAAACGGATCTTTAGCCGGGTCATCATCTCTGGACGGATATGGAGGCACTTGAATAAAATCATTATGAAGGTGTGTGTCAAATATCCGGTCAGGTATGCGGTCTCTGAATTTTTCGTTTAATTCTTTCTCATAGCCGAAATCCCGGAATTCATCAAATGGTCCTGTCATGGTTTATCACTCCCTCTTTCTTTATACTTGGTATTAATTTAACTTTAATTTGCATCAAATACTTTGCATCTTTGGCTGACTTGGTCAGCTCAGACTGTTTTCTTGGGTTGCTATTCGGTTTTATTTGCCGCGTTTAAATGTAACTATAATCATTGTACCCTTTCCGGGCTTGCTTAACAATCGATTTTTACATCCGCCTTACCGTTTTCATTACAGCATATAAACAAAGTTCTTAGCTTACCTGCAAATGGCAGGTTAAGGTTAAATCTATGTAAAATTTTACGCAATACATCCTTTTTTAAGAATAAAAAATCCGCCAATTAATAAGGATTCCTAATCAATCGGCGGATAGCATTTCTTGAATTTTGGTGTTCTTTAGCCCCGAAGAAGCAGGCTGTTTGCTGTTACAACAATAGAAACCGGAAATTTAACGAACGGATAATTTGAACAGGCCATGTTTATTACAATAATAATACAGCCATTTTGTCCGGTTTATTTTAAATCTGGCTTCAGCACCGCCTTCCGGATAAAGTTTCTTTAGCTCGCAGCCATCATCCTTTACAGCAGCAATAAAGAAAATATAATGCTTTCTGCTCATATCATGCGCAGTTGCAACGTAATACTCATCTTCGCTTTTTTCTATCATAATGCGATGTTCATCATCCGGCATCTCTGCTTCCAAAGCAGGGAGCACTATTCCATGACAGCTAATTACAGCTTCTCCGGTTCCAAGGATCACATTTCCGCATACCGGACATACATAAAATTTCATACGAAGCATATTAAACGCTCTGTTGGTATTCACTACGTCCTCGCCGGACATAAGTTCGATTACAGAAACACCCAAAGATTCGGCAAGCGATTCTATGAGTGAAATATCCGGATATCCACGCCCGTTTTCCCACTTTGACACCGATTTATCGCTGACATTCAGTTTTTCTGCCAGCTGTAATTGCGTCATTTTTCTATTTTCACGCAAGCGTTTTATCATAGCTCCGGTAACATATTGATTCATCTTCCGATCCCTTCTTTCATATATTCGAACTGATTCATATCGTCTTAGGCACCCTTTTAAAACTCTATATCCATTTTACGAGAAATTTAGCAGTTCTCCTTTCCGCATAAGATTATAATTCATGCACATAAGAAAAACTACCTACGCTAAGTAGAGCCGAGAATATTGCGGTCTCGGCTGCAACAACTTTACAACGTCCGCATATGCAGGTTTGCTTGATGCTTGCATATTATTTAGTATAAAATATAAACACATAATCATTTTAGCCCATCTGAAAAAACTTATCAGTTTTATTGAAGGTGTACGAGCATGCAATATTTATTAAAAGTTGAGGGAATAACAAAAACTTATAAAGAAAAAACCGCTCTTGAAGATGTATCCTTTTCTGTACGCAATGGTGAAATTTTTGGGATAATAGGACCTAATGGTGCAGGAAAAACTACTTTATTAAAATGTATAGCAGGATTGCTAAAAATAAACAAAGGCAGGATTATTATAAATCCTCCTGAGAACCGTAAAAAAATAAAAATGGGTATACTGTTAGAACAATCATTTCATCCGTATATTTCTGTATATGGAAACATATTGCAGCATTTGATGATGTATGGTTTTGATAAAAAAACTGCCATAAGAAAAACCGATGAGTATCTAAATCAATATGATTTAACAGGTATGAGCAATGTAAAGCCGGGCAGACTTTCTCTGGGCATGAGACAGAGACTTGCACTCATAATGGCCTTGATACATGAACCTGATATTGTCTTGTAGGATGAACCTGATTTGGGCATGGATATAGTTAACCTGAATCACTTGATGGAAACGCTGAAATGCCTGTCCGACAAAAATATAACAATTATAGTTTCAAGTCATAATATATTAAACATCGCAATGTTATCCGACAGGGTCTGTTTATTAGGCAATGGATCCATCAAATGTTTGGTGGATATTGACAAAGATAATCCGGATGATTCCAGATCATATCTGGAAAAGCTGTTTATAAAGTATTACCCGGTCAGGGAGGCAAAATAAAATGTTCAGAAGTGAAATATATAAGCTATCCAGAATGCAGGCGACCGTTATTTTAGCTGCTGTGATATTTATTTCACTGTTATTGATAAATATACTATTATCCGGAACAATTGATGGAATATATATAACCTCCCATGATAAATCGGGTTCTGTCACATTTGAGAATATGTTCATGTCCAGCATAACGTTTCTTCAATCTTTTTATGCACTCCCGTTATTAGTTATTATTATTACCGCAGTGTCTTTTTCTGAAGAGATGCAGAATAAGACAATATACCAGAGTATTCTGGCTGCGAAAAACAGAATACATCTGTTTGTTACAAAAGCAACATCTGTTATAATCGTAGTATCAGCCATAATTGCTGCAGCATTGGTTTTGGGTATTATTTTATACTTGGTTTTCGCGGAAAACGGCCCGTACGGAGTGCCCCTGCGCAATGTCAACATTGCTGAATTACTATCTTTTATAGTTGTTTTCCTTCTGAATAATATATTTATTGTTTCAATTGCAACCATTTTTTGTGTCACTGTGCACAACAGTACAATAGCCGCTATTATCACATTCATAAGTGTTATTATTATGGATATACTTGAAAACATAAGCTCTGTAAAACATTTTCTGCCGACATACCTGGGGGATTCTTCCGTTTTTATTTACAAAGGTATTGAAGGATATGAATTTGCAAACATCGGTTTATTGATTCTATATATCCTGACAGCTGGTATAGCATCTGCATATTTGTTTAATAATACAGATCTGTAACAGTATCCAAAATTAATCATTAACTCTACTTCTGCAAAAACCAGTGTTGCCATATATTTCTTCACCAAAAAAGTAATTTAATGCTTACCGAATATTAAAAGTATTAAAAGGTCATCTGGTAACAGTAAAAGTCAATATCAAACCTAAATACTTCTCCGCATCTCTCAAAACCGTTTTTTTATATAAAGCCAAAGCCGCAATATTCGTCTTGCTGACTAACATTATTATGCCGTCATACCCTTTTTCTTTGGCTATCCTAATAATGTTTTTTAGCATAATCGTCCCAATACCCTGTCTCTGAAATGATGGATCAACACCTATTCGTGCCAATTCACAAGGCTTTTTTGGTTTCCATTGCAAATCCCTTAACTCGTCTGAATCGCATACTGATGCAACAGCAACTATTTTATCATTCTTTTTTAGAGTATATAGCCAATTGTTTTTAATATCATTTTCTGCCGTTTCTTTGCTCGGATAATCCAAATTCCAAGTACAACCCGGAGTACCAACTAATCTATGATATAAACTAACGATTTTAAGAATGTCATCATATGTTGCTAATTGAAATTCGTAGTTATTCAATATTAACACCCCCATTTTTTGTTTATAGACTCTCTTTTATTTTCACCGAATATATTTGATTCCACAATCTATCACAATTTCAGATTAACCTACTAAACTGAGCGAATTTCATATTCTACAAGCCAGTAAAACAGCGGATTCAAAAATATAAGAT
>JAAZHD010000185.1 GCA_012510895.1 Clostridiales bacterium | reverse complement strand
TCAATTGCACGCAAGGAAGTATGTATTAACAGTACCAGGGCAGCCCATATAAATGCATTGGACACAAAAGCATTAAGCAACGCGATGGAAGAATTGCTGGATCAAGTTAACAAGTGTGTCAAATTCTTAAAAAAAAGGGTGCCTGGATTTGAAAATGCTCAACTGTCGGCAATAGGTCCGAGAATAGGCATTCGAGAAACGCGAAGAATAATTGGTGAGTATGTTTTAAGCGGTGATGATGCGGCAAAAGCCCGGAAATTTCCAGATGGCATAGCAAAAGGATGTCATCATATTGATATTCATCAGGATGGGATAAAGCAGGTACGCATACCTATAGCAAATGGCGGTTCGTATGATATACCTTTCAGATGCTTGATTCCAAAAGGCTTAAGAAACGTGTTAATAGCCGGAAGATGTTTTTCTGCTGACAGATATGCACATGGTTCAGCACGTGTAATAGGCGGTTGCTTAAGCATGGGCCAGGCTGCAGGAACAGCTGCATCCATGATGCTGGCAGGCAAATTAAACGATACAAGACAGATTGATGTAGACGCACTGAGAACCAGGCTTAAAGAACAAGGTGCGATACTGGACGGGACATATTGAATGTATAAATTGCATTAAATACCACGACCGTGCCTGCTATGACTATGGCGGCGTCCGTGCTGATGGCAATGTCTTTTGCAGAACATTGTCCTTTCACTCTGTACACAGGCAATATTACCGGAACCGCAAGCGGGACATTCAAATTTACCACTCACGACAGCGTCTAAATTTTCATACCGTTCAGTCCATTCATAATTGCAGTCAAGGCATTTGGCAGGACAAATATTAAGGGTGAAATGGCCTCCTTCTATACGTATCATTTTTCCGTTAACCAGGCTGTCAGCAATTTTTTCTCTTGCAGCCAGGAGAATACGCTGGAAGGTTGGCCTGGAGACACCCATTTTTTCCGCACACTGGCTTTGTTCCAGCCCTTCCAGATCTTTCAGACGGATAGCTTCAAGTTCTTCAAGCTTTAATGTATTTTGTGGAATTTCCTCCACATTTTTTTCAGACGGAATAAAATACTGAATGGCAGGAACGTGATCGATTCTTCTCCATTTAGTCGGCCTTGCCAATATATCAGCTCCATTTCATCTAAATCTCAGCCTAATATTATAGTTCAATAATTATATTAGTCCGGTTATTGGGCATATGTCAATATAACTTGAATTGTCTTGTCGTTACTGGTATTCTATAAATATAATTTATTCTTCATCATTTTTTAGCTCAGACAGGCGCTGTTTTATCTCCTTTAGCTCTTTTTCCAAAAATTCCGCCTGTCTGGACAGCATTTCTTTTTCATCTTTTTCGGTTGCATACAAGGCAGTATATGCCGGATGCAATCCATAGTGTGGATACGGCACCGCAGGCATGAATCCGCAAAACATTCTCCACATCCTGCGGCTTCTGCCAATACCATATCTCATTCCTATCGGATTTGTATATCCGGGAACACCGAATCCAGCGCAATAACCTGCTCCTCTTCCTGTTGTAGGTCCAGAACCCATAGGACCGGTTCCATCTCCTCTGGGCATATCTACACCTCCTATATAAATTTTTTGATTTTGAATTTTAGAACGCAAGTAAAACAGTCATTGACATATGCCCATAATTATTAGAAGTTAATTATGAGCAAAGGTCAGTAATATGTTTAAATAGTTCTCATTGAAAAAGTCTAAACTTTAATTGTAAATTTTACCAAACCAAAAGGAACCCCCGTTTGAATGTCGAATTAGTAAATAATCACAAATACAAACTCAACACCCAACGGGATCAATAGATA
>JAAZHD010000184.1 GCA_012510895.1 Clostridiales bacterium | reverse complement strand
CTATAATACTGCCCTTACCCGGGGTTAAGGAAGGGCTGGAATCAGGTTTCGTTTTAACCAACCGCGAAATTTTAGATCTGGAAGAGGTTCCTGCCAGACTGGTTATCGTCGGCGGCGGTGTCATTGGTCTTGAAATGGCATCCTACTACCGGTCAGCCGGCAGCGAGGTAACAGTTATAGAGATGCTTGATCATATTGCAGGGCCTACTGATTCTGAGATATCAGATATTCTGCTGAAGAACTATGAGAAAAAAGGAATTCAGTTCAAACTAAATGCAAAGGCAACAAAACTGGAAGGAAACTCAGTTGTTTATGAAAGCAAAGGAGAGACCTTTAAGATAGAAGCAGACAAGGTTCTTTTGAGCATCGGAAGGCGCCCGGCTACCGAGGGGCTAGGTCTTGAGAATATCGGCGTTGAACTGTATAGAGGTCGTATAAAGTTAGATGATCAATGCCGGACCAATGTGCCCGGAGTATATGCCGCAGGCGATGTAAACGGCAAATCCATGCTTGCCCATACTGCTTACAGAGAATCCGAGGTAGCCGTAAACAATATGCTGGGTAAGAAGGATATCATGCGCTATAATGCCATAGCATCCGTTATCTATACCAATCCGGAAGTTGCAGGAGTGGGAGAAACGGAAGCCACCGCCAAAGAAAAGGGTATAGAATATGAAGTTGCCAAACTTCCCATGATGTACAGCGGCAGGTATATGGCTGAAAACGAAGGCGGCGACGGTATCTGCAAGGTATTGATAGATAAAAAGCACAAAAAACTCATCGGATTGCATATGATAGGGAATTATGCCTCTGAAATCATCTATGGCGCTGCTCTTATGATAGAGATGGAAATGCGGGTGGATGATGTCAAAGAGTTAGTATTCCCTCATCCCACAGTAAGTGAAATAATTCGGGAAACCATATTTGAGTTTTAATCAAATAAAATAGAAAGGAAGGCGTTATTCTATGCCAAGGTCACAATTTATTGATCCCGCTGAAGTTAGAAAGAGCGGATTTATAAAGTTTCAGGATATTCCTGTCAACCAATACAGTAAGACCATAGAGGATGAAAAAGCCAATTACTCCACGGAGGATTTTTTACGGATCTATCGTGATATGTTAATTATCCGTGAATTTGAATCCATGATTAACTCCGTAAAAACCACCGGAGAATACAATGGTGTGCCCTATAACCATCCCGGTCCTGCTCATCTTTCTATCGGTCAGGAAGCCGCTGCTGTAGGTCAGGCTTACCACCTGGATAAGGACGATTACATTTTCGGTTCCCACAGAAGTCATGGTGAAATCATAGCAAAAGGACTTTCTGCCATTGAGAAACTCAGTGACGATGAGTTAATGAAGGTGATGGAAAGCTATTTTGACGGGGCTATACTAAGAATTGTTGAAGGAAAGCAGAAGGATAAGAATAATGCAAAGGAATTGGCCATAGATTTCCTTATCTACGGTACTTTAGCTGAGATTTTTGCACGTGAGACCGGTTTTCATAAAGGATTGGGCGGTTCCATGCATGCTTTCTTTACTCCGTTCGGTATATATCCCAATAATGCCATAGTCGGCGGCTCTGCAGACATAGCTGTAGGAGCAGCTCTATACAAAAAAGTAAATCAGCAGAAGGGTATCGTTATCGCCAATATCGGAGATGCTTCTCTCGGCTGCGGTCCTGTCTGGGAAGCCATTTGCCTGGCTACTATGGATCAGTTTAAGAAATTGTGGGAAGAACCCTATCGCGGAGGACTTCCGCTGATATTCAATTTCTTCAATAACCTGTACGGCATGGGCGGACAAACCTACGGAGAAACCATGGGCTTTGAAATCCTCGCCAGATTCGGTGCCGGAGTAAACCCGGAACAAATGCATGCTGAAAGGGTAGACGGATATAATCCGCTGGCAGTGATCGATGCTATTAAGAGAAAGAAAAAGATTCTGGAAGAGAAGAAAGGCCCGGTACTGCTGGATACACTTACCTATCGATTCAGCGGACATTCACCCTCCGATGCATCCAGCTACCGAACCAAGGAAGAAATCGATACCTGGATGGAAGCAGATGCTATTAAATCTTACCGCAATGACCTGGTTGCTGCTGATGTGGCTTCAGATGACAAATTCGAAGAAATAGTTGAAAACACCAAGGTTCTTATTGACAAGATCTATAAACTTGCAATCAATGATGAAGTTTCTCCAAGAATGAACCTTGTCAAGAACCCGGATCAGATTGCAGACTTCATGTTCTCCAATCAGAAAATTGAGAAAATGGATGACCGGGAACCTGAAGTTCTGATACCCAAAGAAGAAAATCCTCGTGTAAAACAGATCAAGAGAAAGGTACGTACGGCTACAGAAAACGGCAAGCCCGTATCGCCCAACCGTGTATTCAGTTATCGGGATGCCATATTCGAAGCCATATTGGATAAGTTCTATACTGATCCTACCCTGATAGCCTACGGAGAAGAGAACAGAGACTGGGGCGGCGCTTTTGCAGTATACAGAGGTTTGACGGAAGCCCTTCCCTATCATAGATTATTTAACACATCAATATCTGAAGGAGCTATAGTCGGTTCTGCCGTCGGTTATGGAATGTGCGGCGGAAGAGCTTTAGTAGAATTGATGTACTGCGACTTCCTGGGCCGTGCAGGCGACGAAGTATTCAACCAGCTGTCCAAATGGCAGGCAATGAGTGCCGGCGTTCTGAAGATGCCTGTTGTAGTCAGGGTTTCAGTAGGTTCTAAGTACGGTGCCCAGCATTCTCAGGACTGGACTTCACTGTGCGCACATATTCCCGGCCTGAAAGTAGTATTCCCGGCAACTCCCTATGATGCAAAAGGACTTATGAACAGTGCTCTTGCAGGTACTGATCCGGTCATTTTCTTTGAAAGTCAAAGACTTTATGGAATTGGTGAAGAATTTGCACCGGAAGGCGTTCCGGAAGGATATTATGAAGTGCCTATCGGAGAACCGGATGTGAAAAAGGAAGGAAACGATATTACAATATTAACAGTAGGCGCTACTTTATATCGTGCCATGGAAGCAGCCAAAATTCTTGAAGAAAAATATGGGCTTTAGGCTGAAATCATAGATGCCCGCACCTTGGTTCCCTTCAACTATGATAAAGTACTGGAATCTGTTAAGAAGACAGGACGTATCGTTCTTGCCAGCGATGCCTGCGAACGGGGTTCCCATCTGAATGACATGGCACGGACCATCAGCGAATTGGCCTTTGATTATCTGGATGCACCTCCGGTGGTAATCGGAGCCCGCAACTGGATCACCCCGGCACATGAACTGGAAGAATTCTTCTTCCCGCAGCCCGAATGGTTTATCGATGCTATTCATGAAAAAATCCTGCCTCTGAAAGGACATGTTCCCAAGAACAACTTCACCCCTAACGAGCAGCTGAGAAAAAACCGCCGCGGGGTATAAGCAAACGAAAACCGGGCAGTAACTCCTCTGGGAGTAACTGCCCGGTTTTTTATGCTAAGTTACACTGCTTCAATTCCTGCTTAGCGCTGCTGCTGTAAATCAAAGTGAGGATCATAAGCGTTTTCTTCTTCTGTGAATTTGGGCAATGTGTTTACTACTTCACCGTTATTGTATTTGCGATCTCCAACGTCTTCGGTAGTACCCATAACAGTAACGTTTACCTGTCTTCTGCGTGCGCGTACATGATCCCAGTCGATAAAATAAATATGAGCGAATTCTCCTGCATCCAATTTTCCGTCTTTAATAGTAATTACTTCACTGCGGCCGAAAAATACGCTTCTGAGATGACCGTCAGTGTTCATGCTGGTATAGTTACCCGGCTCATTGACATAGCGGCCGAATTGGAGATGAATAGGGCCTGGATGATTGTATTGATGTTCTTCTGTATAGTCGGGAATTAGTTTTCTCATAATGTTGAGAAGGTCTTGCTGCAGGTATTCCAGGTCAAAGGTGTTGAGATCGTGGGAGCATTCCTGAATCATAACACTGCAGGTGGTGTGGTGTGATACGACAGCGCATGTACCGTTCTTAATACCGGACTGTTCAACGATTTCCACTACTTCTTTGGAAATGTCATGGAATGTTGGGATCCAGCCTCTGGACTGAAGTTCTATTTCTTTCTGTACAACTTTAAACTCCATTACGCAAACCTCCTTAAATTATCATCTTACAAATAATTATAGGGTTTGCAATAAAGAAAGTCAATCACATCTTATTATCATTAAATATTGATTATTTTATTGTGCCTATGTATAAT
>JAAZHD010000183.1 GCA_012510895.1 Clostridiales bacterium | reverse complement strand
CTGCTCTGCCAAATGCTGCCATAACCATGGTGATGGCTGCTGTAAGCGTGGTTTTGCCGTGGTCAACATGTCCGATGGTTCCTACATTGACATGGGGTTTTGTTCTTTCAAATTTTGCTTTTGCCATTATAAAAATCCTCCTTATAAAAAGCGTATTCCTCGTATAAGGGCATGCTTATTTTGCTATAAGTTTTTCCATTATATTCTTTGGTACTTCTTCATAGTGGGACAATTGCATAGTGTATACACCACGTCCCTGGGTTTTTGAGCGAAGATCAGTAGCATAACCGAACATTTCTGCCAAGGGTACATTGGCCCTTATTACCTGTAAACCTCTATCTGCGTCCATGCCTTCGATTCTGCCGCGTCTGGAATTAATATCGCCTATTACATCGCCCATATATTCTTCCGGCACCGTTACTTCAACTTTCATAATAGGTTCCAGTAAGGTTGGATCTCCCTTTTTCATTGCTTCCTTGATAGCTATCGAACCCGCTATTTTGAATGCCATTTCGGAAGAGTCCACTTCGTGATAAGAACCATCCACCAGGGCAACACGGATGTCTACAACCGGATATCCTCCTAATATACCGCTTTCCATGGCCTCCTGAATTCCGTTGTTTACCGGCTGAATATATTCTTTCGGAACAACTCCACCTACGATCTTGTCTTCAAATATATACCCTGCGCCTGGTTCCAGAGGTTCTACCTCCAGCCAGACATGGCCGTATTGTCCGCGACCGCCGCTCTGTCTCACGAATTTACCTTCAACTCGTACAGGTTTTCGAATGGTCTCACGATAAGCTACCTGAGGTTTGCCTACATTAGCCTCTACTTTGAATTCGCGAAGCATTCGATCTACTATAATATCCAGATGAAGTTCTCCCATACCGGAAATAATGGTTTGACCGGTTTCCTGGTCTGTGTAGGTACGGAATGTGGGATCCTCTTCTGCCAGTTTGGAAAGAGCAACGCTCATCTTTTCTTGCCCGGCTTTGGTTTTGGGTTCTATGGCTACCTGGATAACAGGTTCCGGGAATTCCATAGATTCCAGAACAATCGGATTTTGTTCGTCGCAAAGAGTATCGCCGGTAGTTGTGTCTCTGAGTCCTACAGCTGCAGCAATATCCCCGGCATATACTTCATCAACCTCTTCCCTGTGGTTGGCATGCATCAACAGTATTCTGCCGATTCTCTCCTTTTTACCCTTAACAGAATTGTATACATAAGTGCCGGTTTTCAATACTCCGGAATATACCCGGAAAAATGCCAGTTTACCTACATATGGATCGGTCATAATCTTAAATGCCAAAGCAGAAAAAGGTTCTTCATCAGAAGAATGTCTTTCATCCTCTTCGTCGGTTCCCGGCTTTGTACCTGTTATAGCCGGTACGTCAAGCGGAGAGGGCATATATCTTACAATAGCATCCAGCAGCGGCTGTACTCCTTTATTTCTATATGAAGTGCCGCATACTACCGGTACTATCTGCAGTGAAATCGTAGAGGCCCTGATTCCCTGATGTATTTCTTCCTGGGTCAGTTCTTCTCCATCAAAATATTTCATCATTAATTCTTCATCATTTTCCACAATGCTCTCAATCAGCTTCATACGGTATTCTTCGGCTGCCTCAAGCATGTCTCCCGGAATTTCCGTTTCTTCGCTGCGGGTCCCCAAATCATCGGTATAAATAATTGCCTTCATGGCTACCAGGTCGACTACTCCTTTGAAGGTGTCTTCCTTGCCGATTGGAAGCTGAATCGGAACCGGTTTGGCCGACAGCCTTTCCTTCATCATCTCTATAACCCTGAAGAAATCGGCACCTACGATATCCATCTTATTTATATACGCAATTCTGGGGACATGATACTTGTCTGCCTGTCTCCAAACAGTTTCAGACTGAGGCTCAACGCCTCCTTTTGCACAAAACACGGCTACTGCACCATCGAGGACGCGGAGTGAGCGTTCAACTTCAACGGTAAAGTCAACGTGCCCTGGCGTATCAATAATATTTATACGATGTCCCTTCCATTGCGCAGTAGTAGCAGCCGAGGTTATGGTAATGCCGCGTTCCTGTTCCTGTTCCATCCAGTCCATGGTGGCATTTCCTTCATGGGTTTCTCCCAATCTATGAACCCGCCCGGTATAGAATAGTATGCGCTCTGTTGTTGTTGTTTTTCCGGCATCAATGTGAGCCATGATACCTATATTCCTGGTTTTTTCCAGTGAAAATTGCCTAGGCACAATTTATCCTCCTTTCAGTTGTATGCTAAACCAATATCCGTTCCCCGAATTCAGTATCCGATGATATACAGTCCCCTGTTGCTTACCATCTGTAATGAGCAAAAGCTTTGTTTGCCTCTGCCATACGATGAGTATCTTCTTTTTTCTTTACTGCATTGCCTGTATTGTTGGAAGCATCCAACATTTCAGCTGCCAGGCGCTCTATCATGGTTTTTTCCCCGCGCTCTCTTGCATAAGACACCAACCAGCGAAGTCCTAAGGTTTCCTGTCTCTCCGGCCTTACTTCCACGGGCACCTGATAAGTAGCACCGCCTACTCTTCTGGCCTTTACCTCCAGAACGGGCTTAATATTATTCAAGGCTTTTTCAAATACTTCCATGGGATCATTGCCTGTTCTTTCTTTTATCAAGTCAAAGGCTCCGTAACAGATTTTCTGAGCAACGCCTTTCTTACCGTCCAGCATCAGCTTATTAATCAGCTTGGTAACAATTTTGTTGCCATAAATAGGATCAGGGAGCACATCACGTTTGGCTATATAACCTTTTCTTGGCATTCATTTCCCTCCTTTGCATAACAGATTACATATATAAATATGAATCTTACTTCTTAGGTCTCTTGGCTCCATACTTGGATCTTGCCTGCATACGATCGGACACTCCTGCTGTATCCAGTGTTCCGCGGATAATATGATAACGTACACCGGGCAAATCTTTTACTCTTCCACCTCGGATCAGAACAACGGAGTGTTCCTGAAGATTGTGGCCAATCCCTGGTATATAAGCAGTTACTTCAATACCATTGACCAAACGTACTCTGGCAACCTTCCTTAAAGCGGAATTGGGTTTTCTGGGCGTGCTTGTCTTTACAACAGTACAAACACCGCGTTTCTGAGGAGAACCTTCCAAAGCAGGTGCGTCAGACTTGTATTCCGTCATCTTTCTCCCCTTACGAATCAATTGATTAATTGTAGGCATTCCCCCACCTCCTTTCCAAGGAATCGAATTTTAAACCAGAATGTTTATTTTAATGGGTAAAATGGGTATAGTTGTTCATTTTTTATAAACACACCTAGATATTCTAGCATTCTGTTTGCCTGATGTCAACAAAAATCAACGGTTATTTAACTCTCACACTTCCAAGAGATCCGTTTCTGACGGCAGTTCAAAATCCAGGGTGTCTTCAGTTTCATCAGAAAAATCAAAATCATTCTCCTGGCCGGCCGCTTCAATTTCGATATTGCGATAACGGTTCATACCCGTTCCGGCAGGTATAAGCTTGCCTATAATTACATTTTCCTTCAGCCCGATCAAAGGATCAACCTTGCCTTTGATGGCTGCCTCAGTCAATACTCTGGTAGTTTCCTGGAAGGAGGCGGCTGACAGGAAGGATTCGGTAGCAAGAGATGCTTTCGTAATACCCAGAAGAATACGTTTTGCCTGAGCAGGCATTCCGCCTTCTGTAATAACTCTTTCATTCTCTCTTTCAAATTCAAATATATCCACAAGCCCTCCGGGCAAGAGGTTGGTATCTCCTGCGTCTTCTATCCGGACCTTGTTGAGCATCTGGCGGACAATTATCTCTATATG
>JAAZHD010000182.1 GCA_012510895.1 Clostridiales bacterium | reverse complement strand
CCCTGTTTTTCCACCTTTTCTCTGCATTTCGGGCACTGACCAAGACTTCTGGCCTCATCCCCTCCAATATGTATATATTTTATACCGGGATGAGCCTCAATCATATCGTCAAGCATACCCTTGATTGTTTCAAAAGCATTGGTATTGAGCGGGCAAATTTGACTTATAGAAGTGTTGTTTTCTCTTAAGGATGCATACTTATCATGTTGAAGCAGATATTCCAGATGGGCTATGGTCTGCTGAAGAGGTATTACTGTCATTCCAAGCTCTCTTGCTGTGTCTGTAAGCTGTCTGACATTATCTCTTGTCAAGGTTGTATTGACCTTGATCCCTTCATGTTCCCTGTATGGAAACCGGTTGCCATATTCAAAGAGCACGGTGTTAAGTTTCATGTCAGCAGCGGTTTTCAAAGCATATAAGGCTTCCTTTATATCCATCTGCCTGAAACTGTCAAAGTTAATATGGAAACCCCGCATCTTAAGCAGCGGCCTGTCTTCTATAATCCCTGTGGGCATCTTCCCTTCAGGAGACAGCTGCCACATTGTCTTAAACGCGTGTTCGACAGCTGTCTTGCTGCCCCCTTGAATAAGCACTTTATTTGTGCTTATTTCAATTTTATACTCCTCATCTTCTAAATCAGTGTTAACATTCAGGCTGATAGTTTTGCCGTTTTTTTGAGCAGACAATTTAAAGCTGTCAACCCACTTCAAAGCAATTTTATCCAAACAGGCATCAGCTTCAACTGACCAATCACTGCCAAGCTCTATCAGTTCTTCGTTTAATACAGCTTTTTTAGGCATCGGAATAATCCTTTTATACCTGTCTTTTATTCTATTGCTTATCATGATGTCGACCTCCTTGCGTATTATCAAAATATTAATTAAAGAAACAACTCCGGCTTAATTGCCAAGTGTTTCTTTCTCTTTATATATCCCTGTTTCCTGCTCAAATCTGAAATATTTTTTTGTTCTTATAAGGAAATAAATGATTTCAACAAACTCAGCAATAAGCATTCCTATTCCTATGGCAGCAGCCGGATTATTAAATTTCAGGTATGACCCTTGCTGAATAAATAATATGATGGTCAATAAATGTATAACCTTGCCCCAGGTTACCGGGCCGGTATCTTTATGGGCCATAAGCACACCCCAGAAATACTGCCTTATTATCTGTAAGAGAGGCAGAAGGGTTAATGCTTTTAATAGCCCAATTACCTGCTCGCTTACATCATGTGGTATGCCCATCAGCGATATAAGGACGAATGAGCCTGCCGGCGTGAAACCAAGCACGGCAATAGCCAGAGAGCATATTAAACCGAGAACAAGCAGAAATTGAGCTGTCTTTTTATATGTATTGGTTTCTCCCCTTCGCAAATAAACCAGGGGAACCTGATGAGCAGCCTGTACACGGCCCAGGGCAAGCCAGGCCACACTCCATCCTATTTCAAAAGCGCATACAAAGAGCACTGCATCATGGCTTCTGGTCAGTGCAGCATTAATAAAGGTTATAACATTGTTGGAAATAATCATTCCAAATACCAGAGGAAGATAAAACAGTAAAATAGATTTGACGCTGAGCGGAGCCGCTTTATCCTTGTCAATATCCTCCTGTAAAACAACTGATGCACTTAAAGTTTCTCTGAAATGCCTGTATGTTAAAAAGTACAATACAGCAACCGAAGCAGCTGTGCCTATAATATAACTTATAGTAGCAGAAGAGGCCCCGTCAAATATCAGAAGCTTTGACAAACCTAAGAGGGATAAGTAAACAACTGCTATTTGTGCAATCATGGCATACAGAATATTCATTGTGCGCTTTGTAATTATGGTTAAACCCTGAAGTGATAAATTGAGCCCGGATAATATGGTCATCAACGAAAATATTAAAAAGCTGCGCCGGGTATGGGCCATAAACTTATCCTCCACACCCATCATATCTCTGAAGACCAGTCTGCTGAGCGGTGTAGCCCGCACTATCACAAAAACTCCAAAGGAAATTACCAGAATGGAGAAAATAAATTTTTTCATTAACTTGTATGAATGATCATCCTTTACCAGTGCCACTACCGTTTGGCTTAATACAAGTATCAGAGATGCAAATACAAAGTACAGGCTTCTCGAGACAGAAAATGCTGCAAGGGATTCGTGTACATCAGGGAACTTTGATATTCCGGAGCTGAAAATAGGATAAATGAAGCTTGCAATAAAATTGGCAAAAACCACAGGTACATAGAACCGGGCAATGGAAATCATTCTGAGATCCTCGGCCTTTGAAACCGTAATATTG
>JAAZHD010000181.1 GCA_012510895.1 Clostridiales bacterium | reverse complement strand
TAAAAAACAAGAGTCAGGAAGAAATCTTCACAAATGTTATGAATTCTCTTGCTGATATGGAACAAGGTGCGCAACGTAATGCACTTGGTAATGACCTTTTGGGTAAGTCTTATACTGAGATGTTGCCACTCCTCAATGCTGGAAGCGACGGTATGCAGGAACTGAAAGATAGGGCTGACGAACTTGGCATCGTCATGAGTGAAGAAGCCGTCAAGGCAAATGTTACCTTCGGCGATACTTTACAGGATATAAAAGAATCATTTGCTGGTGTAGTTAGAGGACTAACAAATTCATTTCTGCCCATGATGCAGCAGTTTGCTGATTTTATAGTCGCAAATATGCCGTTGATACATGAAATGCTGGGCAATGTTTTTAGTGGCCTTGGTGAAGCGGTCACCGCAGTGCTGCCGATTCTCATGGATATGATTCAAAACGCTTTGCCACCGCTGATTGAACTATTTAGCGAGATTGCCACGAACATTCTACCAATATTGATTGAGCTTTTTGGAAGTATTGCCGCAGACGTGTTACCTGTGTTCATCAGCCTGTTTACTGACATTATCAAAGAAATCGCACCCGTATTTATACAGCTGCTTGAAGTGATAGTAAAAGACGTGCTGCCTCCATTGCTGGATTTATTTTCAATCCTTATCGGCGATATACTGCCTCCATTGATTGAATTTTTCGGCGAAATCATCAGTACACTGCTACCGCCATTGATTAGCCTATTCAAACAAGTAATTGACGCAGTAATGCCTGTTTTGATTGAATTGTTCAATCAGTTTACAGAGACTGTTTTGCCGCCTTTGATGGAACTTATTAATGAAATTGTGGCTGTAATAATGCCGCCATTACTTGATATATTCAATGAATTAGCAGAAGTGGTTTTGCCACTTGTTATGGAAGTGTTTCAGGCTCTATTGCCAGTCATTGAACCTATCATGAATATGATTGCAGCAGTAATAAAGACAGCTTTGTCTCTCATAAAAGGCGATTGGGAAGGCGTTTGGAACGGCATACGTGACTTTTTCAGCGCATACCTTGACTATATCGTCAAACTTGTGCAAGGATTCAAGAATACTTTTGGAGCTATATTTGAAGCGATTGGCAAGCATATCAAGAACGTTTGGGATGGTATTGTAGGCAATATTAAGGGAGCGATTAATTACATTATAAGAGGAATTAATGCTTTCATTAAAGGCATTAATAAAATTAAAATTCCCGACTGGGTGCCTGGTGTTGGTGGAAAAGGATTAAATATAAAAGAAATACCGCTACTTGCCTATGGTGGAGAGATAACTCAAAAAGGCCATGCCATAGTAGGAGAAGCAGGACCCGAATTGCTTGAGTTGCCACAGGGGGCAAAGGTGAAGCCTCTTTCTCTTGTTGATAGAGAGGATAATCAATCAGATGCCGGAGAGCGCACAATAAAGTTGGAAATACCACTATTTCTTGATGGCAAGCAAATTGCAAAGGCGAGTGCCCAATATATCGATAAAGAATTGTTTGGGGGGATAGCATAATGTTGGGATTAACTTTCAGAAGTAAACACAGTTATAACGACTTTGGTTTAATTATGAAATCTGACAACAGAAACCTGCTTCCCCCGTTACGAAAAAGAAAACTTACCATTGATGGCAAGGATGGAACGTGGGATTTCGGGGGAGGATCATATGAGGAAAGACAGATACAAGTAACTTTTGAGTTGCTTGTCCAAAACCGTACAGAACTTAGATACAAAGCAAGAAAAGTGGCTCAGTGGCTTAATAGCAAAGATGGGCCTTCCAATCTCATATTCGGTGACGAGAAAGACAAATACTACATAGCGAGCGTTTACAACGGTGTTGACCTGCAAGAGATAGTTAACAACGGGAAGTTTTCCGTTGTTTTTGAATGTCAACCTATCGCAAAGTTAATATACAATGCGGATGATATTATATTAGATAGCGATATATTGCTTGATTACACAGATGTAAGGCTTGGGGATACATATTCCTTTACAATCACAAATCCAGGCACGATAGAAGTAAATAATTTCGGCACATATAGTGTCCGGCCAACAATTATAGTGCATGGCACTTGGTCTAATTTCAGTATCACAATTGCCGGGAAGACATTGAACTATACTGAGGCCATGACAACGCCCGGGGACATAATTATTGACAATGAAAATTACACTGTCAAAGATGGAGAAGGAGGAAACAAACTCGGGGTTGTAACCGGCGATGTGAACACATTTTTGGAGTTGCCTCCAGGAATAAACCAAGTAACAATAGACGGAGAAAACCTGAATTGTACTGTATCATTTGAGTTTGCTCCAAGCTACTTGTAGGGGGTAGATAACAGTTAATAAAAAGTTATAAAAAGTTATAAATTAATGTTGGTATTTATAATTTAGTATAGTATAATACAATTAGAGGTGATTAATGTGAAGTATTATACTATACATGAGTTTTCTAAATTAGTTGGGAAAACTCCTCAAACATTAAGAAACTGGGACAAAAAAGGATTACTTATCCCACATCATACAGGTGCTAATGGATATAGATATTATTCGCATGACCAATTAAAACAAGTATTAAATATTAAAGAAGATAAAAAATCAAAAGTTATTATAGGATATTGCCGAGTATCTTCGTATAAACAAAAAGACGATTTACAGCGACAAGTTGAAAACATGAAATTATATTTAGACAAACAAAATAAAAATTATGAAATAATCGAAGATATAGGCAGTGGGATTAATTATACTAAAAAAGGATTAAGAACATTATTGAGAAAAATAGTTAATAATGAAGTTGAAAAAGTTGTTGTTCTTTATAAAGATAGGTTGTTGAGATTTGGATTTGAATTAGTAGAATATATAGCTAATCTATATGGGTGCGAAATTGAAGTAATAGATAGTACAGAAAAAACTGAACAACAAGAACTTGTTGAAGATTTAGTGCAAATAATAACTGTATTTTCTTGTAAACTTCAAGGTAAAAGAGCAAACAAAGCACGTAAAATGATTGAGGAGTTGACCGAAGATGATAAAGACAATTAGAGTACAATTATTACCTAACAATAAACAAAAGACTTTATTAAATAAATGTGCAGATGTAGCACGATGGGCTTATAATTGGGCTTTATCTAAGCAATTAGAAAACTTTAAAAACGGTGGCAAGTTTATAAACGATGGAGCGTTAAGAAAGCAACTAACATAACTAAAGAAAAATCCTGAATACAGTTGGTTAAATGAAGTTTCAGCACAAATACCTAAACAAGCAATAAAAGATTTGTGTATGGCATACAAAAGATTTTTTAAAATAGAAAACAAACATTATTCTGAAAAAACTAAGAAAAAAGCATTAAGACAAGGTAGACAATTGACAGTTTATGATTTAGAAGGACATCCAAAATTTAAAAGCAAAAAAGATGTACAACAAGGGTTTTATCACAGAGAAGATTTAGGACATTTAAAATTTAAAGATAATAAAGTAAAACTTGAAAAAATAGGATGGGTTAAACTTGCTGAAAATAGAATTGAATTGCAGACAGCAAATAAATTTTATAATCCAAGAATAAAATTTGATGGTTTTAATTGGTTTATAACTGTTGGTGTTGATTATCAATCTAATAATAATAATAACCAAGAGTATTCAGAAGGAATAGGAATTGATTTAGGAGTTAAAGATTTAGCAGTAATTAATGATGGTAGAAAAATACCTAATATTAACAAGAGTCAAGAAATAAAAAGACTAAATAAAAAATTAAAAAGACTCCAACGTAAATTATCGAGAAAATATGAAAAACAAAAAGAAGGAGGTGTAAACCGTTATAAGAAAACTAAAAACATCATTAAGTTGGAATGCCTTATTCGTAAAGTCCATAAAAGAATAAAAGACATTCGTACAAACTATTTACATCAAGAAACTGCTAAACTGGTGAAAACCAAGCCAGAGTTTGTATGTATGGAAGATTTAAATGTTAAAGGTATGGTTAAAAATCATAAATTATCTAAATCCATACAAGAACAAACATTTAGCGAGTTTCGTAGAATAATAGAATATAAATGTAAATGGAACAATATTAGATTTATAGTAGCAGACAGGTATTATCCATCAAGCAAGACATGTAGCGAATGTGGATATATTTTAGATAAATTATCTTTATCGACAAGAAAATGGGTGTGTCCCGAGTGTGGAGTAATACATGATAGAGATATAAATGCAGCTATAAATCTAATGAAATATGGTAAATCAGCATAATTCACTTAACGGATTATGTTGGTGTGTACGGTGTCGTTACATCGGAATTTAAGCCTTTGGAGAGTCATACCAAACGCAAGTAGGATTTCGAAAGCGGACTCTATGAATAAGGAAAAGAACATAAAAGTTATAAATTTTATAACTTTTTATAAGTTTCTTATAACTGTTGTATATATGGCTAATCTAGGAATGCTATATGGAGATATGTCCCTCCGACTCGCTTGGAGAATCATATTACAAAACGATATTAATCTAAATGCCGACATTCAGCAACTGCTTGATCGCACAACCCAATACTTGTACAGCATCAACACAAACAGAATAGAGCTTGCTTCAAACACGAAATTGGTTGAATTTAAGCCAGAAGTGTATTCTTCAACTCATGTTGTGCTTGGTCTTATGATGAACATATATTCCGAAAGCGCTGGGAGCATAGCTTTTGAAATAAGGCACAACAGCGAACTATTAACAAGCGTTGGTTGCTCTGTTACACCAGGATGGAACCTAATTGCATTTCCGTACTTTATACCGTCACTGAGCAGCGGGGTGCATACAATTCAAGTATATGCAATTACAAATATGACCGGACTTGTTATTGAGCGAAATAACTTGAATTGCTATCTCCAGGCGAGGTCAATTCTTGGCGCTTCAGACTTGCCTCCGTCAATTAACATTTTTGATGAATACTTGTACAGAAATATAAATGAAGAAAAAGTATCTTCAGCGACCAATATTGATGTTATTAATCCTACTGAGGCAAATATCGTTATCGTTTTGGAATATAACAAAATAAACATAAACGAAGTAACGACAACTGTTACAATCGAGTTGTTATAGAAAGGGGCGATTATGTTTGAATATTCAAATCCCTTATCAAGAAATGTATTATGGCAAAAAGGCGAAAGAAGTAATTGACTATGTGAAGGACCTTAGAACCGGTAAAATAATTAAACAAAAGAAATTAAAGCCAGTTGGCTTAGGTTCTAATACATGCATAATCGAAATGTTCGAAGGGAAAAAGAAAGTCAAAGAAGCGGTTACGCACAACATAGTCAATAACTATGTAAACCAGATTGCATTTTTGCAATTTTTTTACGATAACTGCAAGCAATCTTCAAATCTTACAATCTTCAATCCTTTCATAAATATTATATTAACAGATTATGAGGGAGAAGAGAATGCAGATGAGGTGTGCGTAAGGGGAAACGTAATAGCATGGGCGAATAAATCGACGCAGTATGTAGGTACTGATCCATTGCGAGGCACGATAAACAATGCAGAAAGTGAGTTGACCGATAGGACGCAATCTGGATATCTTAAGTATGTATTTGATTTTCCTACGCATGCTGCGAACGGGAATATAAATAGTATTTGGTGGGCATATGGCGGGAACAACTCGTATAGGATGCTCGGTGATGCATATCTGTCGAAGGCATCAGTCCAAACTTACACTGATATATGCTGCGACGGTTCATATGTATATGCAGTCCGCAGTTCAGGAACTATATACAAAATGGTAATGGACTCAGCCAATGCAGAAACTATAAGCTTTACAACGAGTAATCTGCGCGGAATTGAATGGGATGGAACTAATTTTTGGTTGGCAGATAACACTACAAAAACTATATATAAATGTAATACAGTTTTTTCGATAATCTCAACAGTGGCGCTGACTGTAAGCGAAAATATAACCGGCATAACTCTTTATAATAACAAAATATTCGTGTCAACGACTGCTGCGCTGTATAGGATTGCCCTTGATGGAACAGTTGAAGCGAGAATAACAGCCGAAACCCTTGGTTTCCAAAGTGGTGGTATAGTCGGTCGTGCTAAAGCAAACAATAAATATCTAATGTGCTTCGGAAGGAACGGGTCAAATTATTATTATGCCTTTTTGGACACAAACGGGAATACTATGTATTTGAGAGATGTAACAGAAGATTCAAATTTCAGAGTTCAAGATTTTTGCTTTGTAAACAATGAATATTACGCTAATTCAAATTTTTATATCAGACATACATCATCCAGAGACTTTACATATTTAGGCGGTGTTGGTGCACATACAAAACTCCCAAGCACAATTACGAAGACAAGTAGCAACACAATGAAAGTTACCTATATATTCAGTATAGAAATGCCAACAGGAGGAAGCGTGACATGATAAGGGTATATAGCAGGAACATGAAACTTGTATCCATTTTGCAAAACGCCTTTGATATATCGTATTCGGAAAAGATGAATTCCCTTGGAAGTGCGGAATTCTCCCTTCCAGGGGATGACCCTAAAAATGAAGATTGCAAAGCATTTAACTATGTTGAAATTTGGGATGGTGATGAAAGAGTTGACTTATACAGAATTATGCCAAACAGCATGACGAAAGATGGATCAGGCAGAATAAATACCTACAAGTGCGAACATGTACTTGCTACTTTGCTTGATGATGTATTGTTCAAGTATCACCAGACAAGCAACTTGCGTCCAGCAGATACCATAGAGTATATTTTAAGCAAGCAAACAACGCAGAATTGGATATTAGGAGATGTCGATTTTACAGACTTGTACAGCTACAAATGGGAAAACGAGAATTTGTATAATGCTCTAATGAGCATTGTAAAGCCATACACTGAAGATTATATGTTCACATGGGATACATCGGTATATCCGTGGGTTCTCAATTTAGTTAGACCATCCAATGAGGTTAGTGCTTACATTCGGTACAAGAAAAATCTTATTGGCATTACAAAGGATGAAGACCCAACGGATATAGTTACTCGGTATTATCCGCTTGGATATGGTGAAGGCGACAATCAGCTAACTATTGAGTCAGTAAATGGTGGAGTGCCGTATGTGGATGCGGATAGTGAAACCATAGAAAAGTATGGCATAATAGCTGATTTCTACATAGACAAGAGCGAAGAAAATCCTGCGATGTTAAAAGCAAAAGCGATTGCAGCTCTTGAGAAAGCAAAAGTACCAAAGGTAGTCTATACAGTTGATGCCGCAGAAATATATCAAATCACAAAAGAGCCTATCGATAAGTTAATCGTCGGAAGTCTTATTCAGGTGTACGACTCTGAAAGCGGTATCGAGTTTACGGCAAGGGTTGTAGGGAAGGATAAGTCAGATATCAAGGGAAATCCGGGAGACACGAAGTTAACAATTGCGAATTTCGATACAAGAAAGATTTCGAGTGTAGTAAGTACTATCCAAAAGAGACAAAGAGTCAGTGAAGTTTCCAGCCAAGGAGCTACGCAGATTGATAGCAATGACTATCAAGATAATTGCGATGCTACACACCCAGCGGTAATAGAGTTTTATATTCCAGAGGAATGCGTCAGAGTGAATAAATGCTTGCTAAGCTATAAAGTAGAAAAATTTAGGACATATGCGAGAAGCAACATATCAAACCCAGCAAGTACAATTACAAGCAAGTCTGGCGGTTCGTCCATTATGAGTTCTGGTGGCCAGTTATGGGTTCTTGAGCCGGGTTACACATCCGGTATGGCAGTTACGGATATAGTATTGAGGGATACACCATATGAGCATGCCCATCAAATAGTGGATATAAACCATATGCACGAAGTCGAAGTGCCAGCACATACACACAATGTTGAAATGCCAGAACACACGCATGGCATAGAACATGGGATATTTGAATACGGGAATCTGCCTGAAGACGTGCTTATTAAGGTTGATGGAAATGTAATACCCGCAAGCGGATTAAGCGGAAAAGATATAGATATTGTGCCTTATCTATCGGCCACTGATGGAAAAATACAAAGAGGAATATTTCATAAAGTAGAAATATTCCCCGGCGTTACAGAACAGAACCCATTAGGGCTAGCAAGGATTACAGCAACGGTAGTCAAGCAGATATTTACGCAAAGTCGAGGCGGTGGAGACTATTAATCTAGAAGTCCAGCTGCCTTGAGGTCGCTTATTTTTAAATAAGCTCTACCATTATCGTCAACTAAGCATGCGAACTGCTCCGAGCCATTGATATTGTGTAGGTACTGAACATCTTTAATGTTCCCTTTAAAAGGCGTTAAATTATAAGTAATATCGCCTTTTTTTAAAATAAATACTTCGCTGCCTGAGACAATTTCAACACTATACTCTTTAAAAAGAGTATTTAAATCTATCCACTGTGAAAGATCTATATCGGCACTATAACCTATTTCAACTTGGCGTTTTTCTTCATTCCATCTTGGTTCATTGCCAAGCAGTTTACCGACCGCACGAAGAGGAACATAAGTTGTGCCGTTATAGTTTAGTATTGGGTTTTCCGTGTCGGTGTATTCAACACCTCTCACGACTATTTTATACTGAGCTTGCGTCAAGATGTACTGACCTGTTGCTGCAAATGCAGGGATTCCGCCAAATACCAATGCCCCAATAAGTATACCTATTATAAGTTGCTTGTTTTTTAACATAACCATTACCTCCTAATTGTATTATACACTATTATTATACACTATTTTAGCTAAAAAAGAAAGGAGAGGTTGATATGATAGAAAATCTTGAGTGGATTGAAGAGCCGTAAGCTTCTTTTCTTTTTATTCAGAAGCTTTTGGCTTCTTTTTTTTATACAAAAAAACAGAAAGGATGATGAATATGATAGAAAATATGTCCCCAAGGTCGGGAAGAGTGCTAAAAGAAAATGACGAGTATGTGAACATAGCTGATTTAACAGAAGAAAGTTTTGGCAGGAAAGGGTTCGAATTCATCACTGACACGGTTGAGCATGCTGCACCAGAAGGAATGGTTTATATAGCTCTTCAAGTCGTAGACGATGCTGTAATTGCTTCTTACGAAACAGATGAGGGAGCAGAAATAACTGGAAATACATTTACAGGAGAATTATTACCAGCAGGATTTATATTATATGGCAGGTATACAAGCGTTAAATTTGATAGCGGAAAAGTAATAGCTTATAAGGGGGTGTAATATATGCCCTCTTTAGGCCTAGGCTTAGGATTGCATAAGCAAATAATACCAATGTCCTTCCCTATATACGGCGTTGAAGTTGACTTTGTAAACAGAACCTTTACAAGGCTTGCAGGTGCAGTTGGAAAGACACCAGGTACAGACTTTGACAGTATCCTTGCTTTTGGTGGTAGAAGAAGATGCAACCTTGCAGATGATGGAACAGTCAATGCTTACTTTGGTGATGCAGGTTACAAAGAGGATGGCTCAAATGGTCAGGTTATGGT
>JAAZHD010000180.1 GCA_012510895.1 Clostridiales bacterium | reverse complement strand
TTTATAAGGACAAAGGCTTTAAGGTAATTGGAGGGCCCACATCTTTGGGCAATGGAGATGATTATCACAGCCTTCCCAATTACTGGAGGTTTATCCCAAACATCAGGACTGTATGTGAAAGATCCATAGAGGCCGGAGCGGAAGGTGTAATAACTACAGCCTGGTACAACTATCATCCGTCAATGTTTCATCTGGGGATAGGGGCAACGGCTCAGTTTTCCTGGGGTTTGCCGACAAAATAAGCTGACAATTGTCTGGCCTTTGCCAGGCAGGTTCAAGTGTTAATGATCATATCTGCAGTGAATAAATAGTATAAAATGAAAGGGAGACTTTGAATGATCTATGATTGCCATATTCACATGATGAGGGAGGAAAACCAGCATATAGCCTCAAAAGATGAGATGCTGGAACATGGAATAGGGGGAGGACTTTTAATTTCATGCCCTCCTGACAGTTTTTCCATATTTTATGGCGATGCTTTTCCCGCGGAAAAACGGCTGGATATGCTTCTTGAGGCTGTTAACAGGGTTCCCATCCTTTATCCGCTTTTTTGGATTGATCCAACTGAAAAAGACTGTATTAAGCAGGCAGAAGCCGCAATTAGAATGGGTGTTGATGGTTTTAAGGTAATCTGCACTCATTTTTATCCCGGCGATGTACGCATGATAGAGTTTGCAAAGTTCTGTGCGGAAAACAATAAACCGATATTTTTTCATTCAGGCATCTTATATGACGGAAAAGTTTCATCTAAATATAACAGGCCTGTTGGATTTGAGGATCTTATAAGTGTTAACGGGTTAAGGTTCTCCCTAGCGCATATCTCCTGGCCCTGGTGTGATGAATGCATTGCACTATTTGGCAAAAACAGAAATGGATCTTCGAGAAATGAAGATTTTAATGTAGGTATGTATATAGATATCACAAGGGGAACGCCTCCTGCATATCGCCGGGACGCACTTTATAAACTCTTCAGCTTTACCGGATTTGATACAACAAAGGTTATGTTCGGTTCAGATTCTCGTTATAATGATTATGTTCCTGAAAGAGTTATTAAAGGACATGTGGAAATCGATGACGAGATTATGCGTGATTTTGGGATGAACGATGAGCAGCGCGAAAACATATTCAAAAACAATCTGCTCAGATTCATTGGGAAGATGGATTAATAGTTTTTCTTAAAGGAGCTTTACTTCATGAGAAAAAAAGAAAACAGAATTCACAGCGGCAATGCTTTACTCAAAAAAATTTACGATTATATAGATAATGAATATGAATCGATATGCAATCTTGCAATGGATATCAGCAAAATTCCCTCCATGACAGGCAATGAAGCCCGGAAGGCTGATTTCATCTTAAACAAACTTAGGGAACTTGATTGCGAAGGTTCATATATTGATGAAGCGGGTAATGTAATATATATATACAATCCAAACGAAAGGAATCTGAATTCCGTTACAGTATTTGCAGCTCATATAGATACTGTCTTTAAGGACTTATGGGATATTAATCCCGTAATCAGGGACGGCAGGATATATGCTCCGTCTATTCTTGACAACTCCATTAATATTGCCGGACAGATATACTGCATTAAAATTTTAAAGGCTATTAATATCGATATAAATAAGCCCATATTATTTGCTTTTAATGTTGGAGAAGAGGGGCTTGGAAATCTGAAGGGCATAAGACATATTGTGGATAAATATAAGGACAGTATAAAAGAGGTAATAGCACTTGATCTGGGGTATCAATCCATTGTAGACACTGCTGTGGGATCTAAGCGATATGCAGTAAAAATAAAAACAGAAGGCGGTCACAGTTGGGGTGACTTTGGGAATAAAAGTGCAGTGTTTTATGCATCCAGGATAATAAATGATATTTACAGCATAAAAGTGCCGGATGAACCCAAAACTACCTATAATGTGGGCATTATTAAAGGGGGAACCTCTGTTAATACCATTCCGGAAGATGCAGAGATTGCAGTGGATTTACGCTCTGTGGATCAAGCATGCCTGGATAGGCTGAACAAGGAATTCTTGCGAATAATAGATGATTATGACTCGCAAAATGTTAAAATATCAATTCAAAATATAGGGGAAAGACCTTGTGGCAGCACTTCCCACGACAGCCCGTTGATTAAAAGGATAATTCAAACCAGACGCGATTTTGGCATGGAAGCAAATTTCAGGGCTTCCAGCACAGACGCCAATTATCCCATTGGACTGGGCATCCCTTCAATTTCATTCGGAGTAGGGGAAGGCAGAGGGGTTCACACCCAGGATGAATACCTGATAATCGATTCAGCAAAAACAGGCATGAAACATCTTATGAATTTTATTCTAAGGATAATTGAGGAGGATATATAATGAGAAAGATTAACGCAGCCGTATTAGGATGCGGAGGAATGGGATTTACCATTATCAATAATATTAAACCTTCTCCATATATTGGGGAGATAACAGGATATGATATAAATACAGAAAGATTAAAGACGGCCAGGGAAAGGTTTGGGGTAAAGGTAACAGATAATATAGAGGATATATGGAAGGATAAGAGCATTGAGCTTGTATATATTGCCGCTCCAAACTACTACCATGTACCCCTTGCTGTTGATGCTTTAAAATCGGGAAAGGCTGTCATGACAGAAAAGCCCATGGGCATAAATCATGAACAGATAGATGAAATTTTAAAGGTGCAGAAAGAAACCGGAGGTTTTCTCCAGGTTGGTCTGGAGTGCAGAAATTATTCCAGGCTCTATTGCAGAATAAAAGAGTTCATTGATAGAGGCGAAATCGGGCAGCTTGTTAATGTACATTTTACTTACAGCAATCCTCCTTTTCCAAAAGACAAAGCAACTATATGGAGAGTCAGGAAGGATATATCCGGCAGCATGTGCCTTGAAAAACTATGTCATTATATAGATCTGGTCAGATGGTGGAACGGTTCGAGGGTTAACCGCTACATGGCAGTTAAAGCCAGGAACGTAATACCCTATTATGAGATAGCTGATAATTTTCATGTAAGCTACAGTTTCGAAAACGGAACCATAAGCCATTTGTATTTTAATGCAACAGCTTCCCATGGCGGTGATTATAAGCTTCCTGAGAAAGATACTGATCTCTTCGATCAGGACAGGATGGGGCATAAGCTTAATTATGTACTGGTCGGAACCGAGGGAGCTATTGAGGCAGATGTATTTCAGCGGGAACTTCGGCTTTTCCATCATGCAGGCAAACCGGGCTTTCAGCATGCAGAGAAAATAGTATATGTTGAAAACTGGACAAAAGAACAGGATCATGAGTATTTCCATAACACAAGGGCTCAGAACCTGGATATTGCAAGAAGAGTGGCCGAAGGGCTGGGACCTGCTATAGAACCTTGGGATGCAGCAGAAACCATGAGGCTGTGCCTTGAGTTTGAAGAAGCTGCTGAAAGAGGCGGCTGGGAAATAGTTGCCAGGTAGCTTTGGCAGAAGCAGCTTTTAGACAGAATTCGGATTCGTAAATAGGAAAGGAGTGTGACAAAAGTGGATAAAAGCATTTCTTTTACTTTATCTACTAAAACGTTGCGCTTAGGTATTAATGAAACCGGAATGGTTACTGAATTCACAGATATTTCTACAGGCATAAACTGGGCAGAAGAGGGCAGCTATTTCACTTATCTGCTGCCGGGAACAGGCTCTGGAGGACCGTATATAAACTCTGATGAATTAAAAAAAGCGATATTGCCTGAGAGGGTTACATACAATGCACCTTTTATGACTATCTGTTTTAATGACCCCTCACTTAAATTTACTTTGCTGGTTGAAGAAAAGGAGACAAATATCCGCCTGACGGTAACAGATGCACCGACAGGACCCGATGCTGATTACGGCCGCTTTGTATTCGGCGGCTGTGTATTGCGCGATAAGGACGGCAAAGCCCCTTTTTCCGGTACGGTTGTTCCGCTTCATATTAAATGCAACCTGCTGGAACTGCCCGGACACTGTACCTATCTTGGTGCAGCCGGTTATTCCAAATTGTCATCACAAGGCATTGGCGCTGCTGTAATCGGCGTGCCGGCTGCCGAACTGCGTCAAGCTATCAAAGATGCCATGTCCCATCTTACTTTGGATGATGTTTTAATGTCTCCTTGTGGAGGAGCATATGGAAACCAGGCACCAGGTGTCTTTGAAGACTATGTCATTGACATTAACACCTTCAATCCGGAAGAAACTGACCGCTGGCTGGACAATCTGGCAAATGCCAATGTTAAGCTTTTAAGCTTTCATCAGGGCTGGCTCTATCATCAGGGCGATTATCGTTTTAATGAAAAATTCTTTAAGGATGATATTTTTGAATTTAAGAAAAGAATTTCGGACGAATTGCATAAGCGCGGGATGAGAGCGGGATTTCATATCTATTCAGCCATGGTAGATGAAAAGAGTGAATTTGTGACACCGGTTCCGCATCCGGATCTGGCAGTTATTGCAACATACACCTTAGCCCGCGATATGGATGAGACAACTGATACTATATACATAGAGGAAGACACAGGACCAATTCCCATGCAGCAAAGCCATGCCCAGATTGAATCGCCGCCTTATCACTGCTGCCTGGTTGTTGACAACGAGATAATTGAATTCCGCGGAAAAGGGGATAATAACAGTCTGACGAAGTGTATCAGGGGGCAGTTTAATACTAAAGTTACTTCCCATAAAGCGGGAACCAAGGTTAAACATCTAAAACGGATCTATGAGCAATTTCACGCCAGGCCCGGCAGCATGCTTTTTTATGAAGTTGCTTATCGAACTGCCCTGGCATTCAATCGCGGTGATTTTGATTCCATATATTTTGACGGTATTGAGGCTATTTCCGTTTGCTGCAATGACTACGAAGAAACAGCAGGGCTTGGCTGGTATTATGAAACCTTATTTGTCCGAGAGGTATTACGTTATTGTAAACGCACTCCGCTGCTTGAATATAGCTCCACACCTCCGCCCCTGTGGTTTGCCCGATCGCGTATGGGTGCATGGGACGTGCCGTTCTCGGGATTTAAGCATTTTGTTGATGCCCATTGCGCCTATAATGAACTCAATGCCCACCGCCGTTTGCTAACCAGTCAATTGGGATGGTTCCATCTGTATCCTCCGGTCAGGGATATTAATTTTTATCCTAACTGGTGCAAAAAAATTCTTTACCTGGATGATGTTGACTACTTGTGCACTAAAAGCATAGCTTATCGTTCACATATGTCCTGGCAGGATCTTGATCCGGAAACACTGGAAAAATTCCCGGTGTTAAAACGTTATTTAAAACATGCTGCCTGGTATTCTAAAGTCAGGGAGAGT
>JAAZHD010000179.1 GCA_012510895.1 Clostridiales bacterium | reverse complement strand
TTGTATAATTAATTCCATAAGAGTATCTCCTTTCTTTTGATTTTTGGGTTGTGATTATTATATCACAGAGGAGATACTCTTTTCTTTTATTTGTTTGTTTTTTCCCCAGAGTAATTTTACACTAACGGCAGTAAAAATTGGCTGATGTCCCGTTACATGCAGGAATAATACAATTTGTCTTCAGTTTTATTAAATGACGATTTAAAGAAACCCGTGAATATCTATCTTTTGACGATGAAGTCTGATAAAATATTTATTGTACGATTGGGTTGAGGGGTGAGGTGCTGATGAGGAAGCTGTATTATGGAACCTTTACAAACTCAAAAAGAGAAGAACTGGTCGATGAATGTATTAAATACATCAAAAAAGATCTTAAGGTGATTTACATATTGCCATCCAGGGAAGCGATGTTCCATGTCAGGCGGCTTTTTGCCGGGAAGCTTGGGGGAAAATTCAACTGCTGGGTTATGGGTTTTGACAATCTTGAACGTTTAATACTTGCGGGTTCTTTGGATCAATCCAAAATAATATCCGAGCTGGAAAAGAGTGTACTCATAAAACATGATTTCAATAGGATGCCGGATGATGTCCTGTTTGGAAGTGTAAAGGACAAGCCCGGGTTTATAAGACTTTTGAATGATACCATAAGGCTGCTTAAGAGATCTTATATTTCCCCTGACGAGTTTCTTTCCAGAACCGAAACCCTTGAGGGAAATTTTTTTTCCAAGTGCAAATGTGTTTACCAAATTTATAAGAATTATGAAAACCTTAAGGCACAAAAAGGTATTATGGATTTAGATGATATATCGATAAAAGCTGTTGAAGCAAGCAGACGTGCCAGAATTTTTGAGGATATCGGTATTATTGTAATTGACGGTTTTATAAACATCGACCCGGTTAACCTTAACCTGGTAAGAAACATAATGAATAACCATCCTGACATTCCCATTCACGTCAACGTTCCGTTTAAAAATTTTCACAATCAGGAATTTGTGCTGTATGAGATCATAAAAAACTTTGAAGAACTGGGCTTTGAACGGGTTGAAGACCAACCGGGGGAAGAGAAAGCTCAAACTACTCCTCTTCAGACTGTTTCCCATGCTCTGTACTCAGGGGGAGACAGCATAATAGTTAATCCCGAGACTCTCTATATATCCAACAGTCCGTGTATGGATCACGAAATAAGGGTTGCTGCCGGAAGGATAAAGCAGCTTATTCTTGATGACGGCATAATACCATCCGATATAGCGGTTGTGACCGCTGATACAGAAAAATACAGGGCAAAGATGATTGAGGTTTTTATGGAATACGGTATTCCTCTGAACGCAAAGAAAAATGATGTATTATCGTCAGTACCTCTTGTTAAAGATATCATGGCTCTATGGAGAATGATCCTTTACGAAGAAGAGTGGGAGAATGCTTTTGTTTCAGTTGTTACGTCCAAATACCTGCTGCCCAATAAGGTTCTTGCCCATGACAATTTTCGCAACGAACAGCTGCTTGAGATTGCAGGGAATATTCTGAACGAGCAGCATGATGACTATCTGGAAGCATTTTTAAACAGCTATTTGGAAAAGGTTAACGATGATTCTTCAGTGACGGCCATGGAGGAATATATAAACGGGGTCCGCACCTTTCTGAATGGTTTTGAAGATCCATTAAGCGCCATTGACCACTTTAAGAAGATCCTGATAACGGTGGGGATTGAAGAAAACATATTAAACATGTACGAAAATGGATTGCTGGACGCGGAACTCTGGCTGCGGGATATCACTGCGCTGTATAAAACCCTGGAGTTTTTCGAGGGATTATATCAAATGTATAGTGAGTACCCTCCGGATACTACCGGTTTGTGGATAGAGGGCCTGGTTCAACATGTACTGGGCGGACTGTCAAATTATGAAACCGATGATTTTACAAGGGATCAGGGCGGGGTAAGATTTATCCCTCCGGACCTTGTCAGAGGGCAAAACTATGATACGGTCTTCATACTGGGACTCAATGAAGGCATCTTTCCCAGAGCGGGTAGCAGCAGTGGAATCTTTGACAGCTATGAAATGCGCCAGCTTTACGGGCTGGGTATCAATTTAAGACCTGTCGGGTGGGAACTGGAGCGCGAAAAGCTAAGATTTAATTCCTGCATAGCTTCCGCCAGAAACAGACTTTATCTGTCATACAGAACTGCAGATGAGGATAGCAGTATAATGATAGCATCTCCTTTTATGGATGAATTAGTGTCAGTACTGGATGAAGACAGCAGGAAAAAGGTAGTTGCCAAACCCGTTAGTATGCGGGATAGAATGAATTTTAGCAATGAGCCCTTTAGCGTTGGTGAAATGGTTAAGAAGCTGAACAGCCTGTATATTCAAAATACATCATCAATTGATAAACTTACCTTAACCGCCGGGATAGCCGGCAGACTAAGGTATCCCCTGTATGCAGCTGATATTGAGTTTACAAGGGAGTTTGGAAACGAATTTAATGAATATGACGGCAAACTAAGCCAGCCCAAAATTAAACAGCAGGGTACAAGATATGCTTTTTCAGTGTCCCAGCTAAACCGCTATGTCTGGTGTCCCTTTTTTTACTTTTCTGAAAGGGTACTTGACGTTGAAGCGGAGGATGATATCTCAAGGCGCAGAATGGATACGGGGACATTCTATCACAGGGTGCTGAAGGCTTATCATGAAGTGGATCATGACCCCCGTATTCCGGATATAGAGAGATTAAACGGTATTTTCTATGAACTGGCGGAACAGCTAAGCCTGTCTTATCTTCCTTTACCCTTAAGGGAATATGCATTAGAAGAGCTGCGGCTGGTTTTGGAAAGTTTTATAAGACACGATGCTGAAAATATGAAGAGATACTATGAGACCACCGGTTTTGTTCTGAAACCGGTAATGCTGGAGGAACGCTTTTTGTACAAAATGGATGGCAACAGAACTATAATTTCAGGAGTTGCCGACAGGGTGGACCTGGAAATGAACTGCAATGGCAGTTTTACCGGCAGGTTTATAATATATGATTATAAAAAGGGCGGAGTTAAAGGAATAAAGGAATGTATAGAAGGAAGTGATTTTCAGCTGCCGCTTTATTATCCTGCTTTTATTAATATCCTGAAGGATGCATTTGGTATTGAACAGCCTGACTGTCTTGCACTTTTATACTACAGCATTGAAAAGTTACAGTGGAACGGTTTTATACGGAAGGATATCAAAAAAGCACTGTTTGAAGGAAAAAAGGGACCAAGGAACATACCTGAAAAACCCAACATGGAGCTGGTTCTTTCCTGGTCGGAAAAAGAGGCAATGAAAGTTATTGAAAGAATACGGCAGGGGTGTTTCATGCTGCCGAAACAATGTCCTGCAACGGAATATACTCCCTGCACATACAGCGGTATGTGCAGATATGAGAGTACCAGGATATCCAGGAAGGCAGGTGTATAAAATGCTCAAAGCTATTTGTGATATGTACGGTGTGAATGAAGAGCAGGCCAGAGCTCTTGATATCAATACAAACATAGCGTTACGAGCCGGGGCCGGCTCGGGTAAAACAAGGGTGCTGACCAGAAGATTTTTAAGATTAATACTGGAAAGACCTGAACTTTCGCTGGACAGTATTGCAGCCATTACATTTACGCGAAAGGCTGCAACTGAGATGAAGGACAGGATTCGGGATGAGCTGTCGAAGAGAATCTCAAAAACCACTGATTTACCTGAAAAAACAAGACTTTCAAACTTGAGGATGCAGATTACCAATGCCAATATTGATACAATACATGGCTTTTGCGGAAAGCTTTTAAGAGAGAATTTTGCTTATTTAGGGTTAGACCCTGCTTTCACCATAATGGATGAGGTTGATTACAAAGTTGTTCTTACAAGGATAGCCGATGATGTAATACGGGATTTTGTTGAAGACGATGAAAACCGGGATAATGTGGAGATAATAGCCAAAAGCCAAACTGCGGGGTTCTTTACAGGGCAGCTTAAAAGGGAGATCATAGCTGTCTATCAGCGTATGAGGGAGCAAGGCTGCCTGCCTGACACCTTAATTAATGAGCATGAAAATTGCCAAAAGCTGTATGTAACTACTGATGCAATTGATTCAGAGGCAGGCATAGACGATATAAACAGGATTTTGATGAAGGCGATTGAAGAGACCAGCATTAAACTGATCTGTCAACTGCATCAAAGGTACAGCCAGTACAAAAAAAGAGAAAATTTGGTTGATTTTAATGACTTGGAATTGATGACTGTGAAGCTTCTGGAGAATGAGGATATACGTATGCATTATTTCAACCGGTTTGCTGCCATAATGGTGGATGAATTTCAGGATTTAAATCCGCTGCAGAAGGAGATCCTTGATCTGCTTACGCAAAAAGATGGTCATATACCTCCAGGAAGACTATTTATAGTAGGGGATTACAAGCAATCCATATACGGCTTCAGAGGTTCGGACTACAGAGTTTTTGAACAGGCATGCAGTGAAATTTCAAGCTGCGGCAGAGTGGAGAACCTTAGCAACTGCTACAGAAGTACGGAAAATATTATAGAATTTGTCAACATCATATTTGAGCGTCTGTTAAATCCATACGAAAAGCTGAAGTATCCAAAGAACAAAAACGATGATACCCGTGGCGGCAAGGATGATGTCTCTTCTGGCAAAAAAATCGAGCTTATATCATGGGATAAAAGTGCAATAAAACAGGTAAAACCCAAAACCAGGTGGGACGCTGCGAAGAAGCTGTTGGATTCTGAAAACTCGCTGCAGCAGCTTAAGGAAGCTTTGGAAGCTGAATATGATGACGTTGTTTCGGCAGACAAGAAGGACTTTCAGGGAAATGTGATCGCCGGCGCTATTAAAAAGCTTGTTTCGGAGGGTTATGAGTACAAAGATATAGCCATATTATTAAGAAGCAGGACATCCCTTCCACAGATCGAAAGTGCCCTGATACGATACGAGATCCCCTTTTGTTTTCTTGGGGGTATGGGCTGCTGGGAACGCCAGGAGGTAAACGACATACTTTCGTTGTATAAACTGGTGTTTTATCCCGATGACAGACTGGCTCTGTTTACCGTACTCCGTTCACCCATATTTGGATTTTCCGATGATTTGCTGCTGGAGATATCACAATTTATGAATCAACAGGAAGGGAAGCGGCTGGATAGGGTTATGGAAGATTTTTCTCAAATGGTTACTGATGATGCATTTATTGTTCAAAGAGCCGCTGATATTTTTAAGCAGCTTATCCCCATGAACAGTATATTGAACAGCCTTGAGCTTATTAAGAAAATTATTGAAGTGACAAGATATGATGAGATTTTGACCGCTTTACCCCAGGGGGCCAAAAAGCTTAGAAACATTGAAAAGCTGGTTAGCATTGTTGAGAAATTTGAAAGTAAGAGAATATACAATGCCCGGGAGCTGCTGTTATATCTGGATATATTGAAGGATTCTGCGGGTATGGATCAGGATGCCTCTTTGGACAATGAGGACAGTGATGCGGTAAAGATATTGACCATTCATGCAGCAAAGGGACTGGAATTTAAAGCGGTTTTAATTCCCGATATGGATCGGGCTCTTGACGCCCAGGCAAAAAGGTATAAACCCCTCTTAATGTTTGATAAAGTCACAGGGCTTGTGTCGATGGGGATTGATGCCGAAGGGAACCTGAGTGAAAAAGCCAACCCGGAATATGAAGAAGCATACAATCGGAGGATACTGGCTGAACTGGAGGAATCCAGACGGTTATTCTATGTGGCTGCAACCCGCGCTGAAGAGTATCTGGGTTTAATCGGTGAATACCAGGAGCCTGAAAAGGATGGTAAAATCGATTCCCAGAACACATTTATGAAACAGCTTATGTGGGCAATTGATGAAAGCGATAATGATAAGATAGTGAAAATTGACGCCATGACGCTTGTTCCCGAAGATATGGAATATAGCAGCAATTATCCATCTTCGATCAGGAAAATGAGAGAGATTGTGCAAAATAAGCAGGCGGACGATGGAGATGATATCGTTATACCGGGTTTAATGCAATGCGATGCACCTCAGGAAGGAAGCATAAGTATATCTTCTTGGATGAAATACAGAGACTGTCCGAGGAAGTTTTTTCTCGAAAACCTGGCCGGGCTATCTCAGGAAGCAAATATATTTCTTTATGAAGAATCGTCCTATGATCCTGATACCGAAGATCCGGCTGCATTGGGAACAATGGTACACCTTCTGCTTAAGGAGGTGGACCCTGTCACAGCAAACCGGTTTCAGGCTGACAGCCTGTTTGAGATTTCCGGAGATCTGGGTGTTGAGATGTCTAAGGATGATGCAGGGTTAATCCTGAGATGTCTGCAGGGTTTTCTTGATATTGAAAAGCAGCGCAGTGAAACTGACAGAGGAAGATTTGTTGGATCGCTGAAAGAATATCCTTTCAGGCTGCCCATGTCACATGGATTGTACTTTTCCGGTACAGTTGACAGGGTAGATGTTTATGAAAGGGAAGGACAGTTAAGAGCAACCATTATTGATTATAAAACTAACCGGCTGTGTAGTACTGAAGATGCTTACGCCAAGGCGGAATATTACCGGGAACAGCTTGTTTCCTATGCGTGGGCTTTGAACCGGATGCTTTACTACAGAGGTAGAAGGGTTACTGTGGATGAAGCTGTCATATATTTCTTAAGCATCGGTCAGGCTGTGAATATTCAATTAAATGATGGAGATATGGAGAGAATAAAAGAAAATCTCGCAAATTCAGCTCCTGCGCTTCTTGGTAATAGATCATTTGATGAGTATCGGCCTGTCAAAGGGCAGAGTTGCATCTGGTGCGGAGTAAGAAAGTTTTGTGGTTTATAAAGTAATTTTGAATTACTGCCGTTGGGATTCCGGGACACCGGAGTGCCAGCCAATTGGTTTATATGGAAGGATAAGTATAATGTCAATGCAGAATAATCAATATAAGGAGGTGGATAAAAGCATGGGAAAAATGGCCGGTAATGTTAAAATCGAATGCGTACAGGGGGACATAACAAAGCAGGCAGGTTTTGATGCAATCGTTAATGCTGCTAACGCTCAGCTCTTACCGGGGGGAGGTGTAGCCGGAGCTATTCATCGTGCGGCCGGACCAGGTCTGGCGGAAGAGTGCAAGCCTCTGGCGCCCATTAAACCTGGACAGGCTGTGATAACCGGTGGGCATAATCTGCCAAACAGCTATGTAATCCACTGTTTAGGGCCGGTATATGGAGTTGATAAGCCTTCCGATAAGCTGCTGGCTGACTGTTACAGAAATGCATTGGAGTTGGCAGAACAGCAAGGTATAACTTCAATAGCTTTTCCCGCCATTTCTACCGGTATATTCGGATATCCCATGGAGGAGGCGGCCAGAATTGCTTTTAAGACGATATTCGATATGATTCCTTTGCTTGTATCGGTCAAGGTGATCAGATTTGTCCTGTGGGACAGGAAAGCGCTGGAGGTTCATGAGAGGGTGCTGGAGGAAATTTAATTAAAAAAAAGCTGCCATGATACGCGTCCCTCCCTTTCTTCTCCAACCGTTTTACAGCATGATAATAGTACAATTTGATTCAGGAAAAACAGCTAAAGGTTCCAATTTTATCAGATAATTTACAAGAAAATTTCATTTATACTACAAAATAGAGAAGATTAATTTCTAAGTATATGATAAAATATTTCTTGGCCAATACTCAATGTATAAAAATCAGAAATTTTTGCAAAATGTTATAAACAAACCTATAAACCATAAATACACAAAACGAAGGCTTTATGGCTTATAAAAGCATACCATAATAAATTACCATAAAAATTTAGGGGACGAGGGTAAATGGGAGATTATAATGTAAGAGATTTTGGAGCTATTGGTGACGGGAAAACAATTGATACGGCAGCAATACAGAAAGCCATTGACCAGTGTAGTCAAGCAGGAGGGGGAAGGGTTATAATTCCTGCCGGAATGAACTGTTTGTCCGGAACCCTGGTGATGAAATCAAATGTAGAATTCCATGTTGAAAGAGGCGCGGTTGTACTTGCCAGCCCAAATAGGGAGGACTATTCCAACGTTCATACTCATTATCATACTGCACTGTTTATAGCTGACGAAAATGTAGAGAATATTGCATTTACAGGAGGCGGTACCATTGATGGAGGAGGCCGGTTCTTTATAGAGTCGGAGAAGCCATATATCTATGTAATGAAAAGAGGCCGGCCATTTACTTTTTATCTGATAGGATGCAAGAACGTTACATACCGGGATATAACAATACGAGACGGCGCTTTGTGGACCATCAGGCTCACGGGATGTCAGGATGTAGTTATTCATGGTATTCGAATTCTTAACGATCTAAAACTTCCTAACAATGATGGTATTGATTTGGATCATTGCCAGAACGTAAGGATCAGCGATTGTTATATTGTATGTGGCGATGATTGTATAGTTTTCAAGACATTTAAGGGGCATGAACACTTTGGTCCGTGTGAAAACATAACTATAACTGGATGTACCCTTGTATCGTCTTCTTTTGCCATAAATGCCGGTTGCGAAGTAAAAAATCCTATACGCAATATTGTGGTGGATTCCTGCATAATACGTTCGAGCCATAGAGGTGTTGGTGTGCATTTAAGCCAGGAAAGTAATATTGAAAATATGCTGTTTAGCAACTTGATTATTGAGACGAGATACTATAATCCTGCCTGGTGGGGTGCTGCTGAACCGATTTATGTGACTGCTGCTCCCTGGACTGAAGAAGACGATATAGGTTATGTACGTAATATTCGTTTCTCAAATATATTATGCCGCAGTGAAAACGGCATATTCCTGATGGGATGGAAGCAAGGCATTATTGAGAGTATTGTGTTTGAAAACGTAAAGATTTGCCTGGATAAATGGACCGATGAACCCGGTGGACGCCATGATGTACGTCCGATTCCCGGAGAGAAAGACGGTTTGGCCGAAGGGGTATATGATTATCCCACCGCTGGTTTTTACTTAAAGAATGCAAAGGATGTAGTGTTAAGGAACTGCGAAGTTGTATGGGGTGAAAGGCGGCCAGAGTATTACAGATATGCTTTGGAAAGTCATAATGTCGAAAACTTAAATCTTGAAAATTTTAAAGGAGAGGCAGCACATCCCGATAAGAGTGAAGCTATCTTTATTGAGTAGTATTCATGACCTGCTTGACTTTATAACAGGTTTTCGATGTAGCCGAAAGCGCTAAATTATAAAAAGGGGGCAGTATTATGGGTGATAAAAAAAGAAGCAGCAGTAATGGTATGATACGTGTAGGTGTGGTTGGTGTGGGCCGGGGTCAGAGTTTCATGGAAGGTGCAATAGAAGAGTTGGGTATGGAACTTGTGGCCATATGTGATACGTGGAAAGAAAAGCTCGAAGAGGTAGGCGAAAGGTACGGAGTAGCAACTTATACTGATTATGATGAGTTTCTTGAACATGACATGGATGCGGTC
>JAAZHD010000178.1 GCA_012510895.1 Clostridiales bacterium | reverse complement strand
GCGCAGGAACTGGGCGCCGGTACCGTTGTAGAAGGCAGCATTGATGTCTTGGGCGCTTCCACGGAGAAAAGAGAAATTACGGTTCGCTGGAATAAGATTAATGAACTGCTCGGCCTCAGCCTTCCTGTATCTGAAATATCTTCAATACTGGAAAGCCTGGGTCTGGAAATATCCGTAGACGGTGAATACCTGACGGCCAGGATACCTACTTATCGCAATGATTTGGAAATGGCATCTGATCTGGCTGAGGAAGTTGCCCGCATGTACGGTTATGACCGCATACCCATGACCCTTATGGAAGGGTCAGCGGCAAAAGGCAGTCTGACCAGGGAACAAAAACTTCTGGATCAGGTAAAGCTTGCACTGACCGGAATGGGCATGTATGAGGTTCTTACTTATTCCTTTGTAAGTCCGGGTGTTTATGAGTCTATAGGTATACCGGAAGAAGATGTTCCGCAGGCGGTAAGGATAGCAAATCCCCTTGGAGAAGAGCAGAGCATTATGCGCACAACAATCATTCCCAGCATTTTGGAGGTTCTGTCCAGAAACTACAACCGCCGTCTGGACAGCTGCAGCATCTTTGAAATAAATCCGGTATTCTTGCCCAAATCCCTTCCTTTAGAAGATCTGCCTGATGAAGTGCTGACTCTGGCCCTGGGTGCTTATGGAGATGATGTTGATTTTTATGTAATGAAGGGGCAGGTTGAAGCCCTGACTAGGGTGCTGGGGCTTGAAGGAAGGGTAACCTACCAGGCAGCCCGCCGGTTTGGAATGCATCCGGGCAGAACAGCAGAGGTGCTGCTGGACAGTCAAGCAATCGGTTTCTTTGGGGAAGCTCATCCGAAGACAGCCGAGAATTATGAAATCGATACCAGGGTATACCTGGGAGAGCTGAATCTGCAGGTAATGATTGAAAAGGCTGATACCCGCAAGCAGTATAAAGCCCTGCCCAAGTATCCGGCTGTAACCAGGGACCTGGCTATTGTCGTGGACAAGAAGGTGCTGGCAGCGCGGATTGAAGAACTGATTCGAAAAAGCGGCGGCGCCATTTTAGAAGAAGTATCCCTCTTTGACATATATGAAGGAAGCCAGATTCCCGAAGGACAGAAAAGCATGGCTTATTCCCTGTCTTATCGGGCTTCCGATCGTACCTTGAAAGATGATGAGGTAAATAAGGCCCAGGAAAAGATCGTTTCCGTGTTGGAAGCTGAAATCGGCGCCAGACTGCGTTAAATATATAGTAGTTTTTCGTTGTCTGAAATTGGCAGATGGTGTATAATAAAAGCAATAAAGATAATATTTTAGGGGTTGAGCGCAGATGGCGGAAAAGACAAGGGCGGTTGTGCGGATAGCCGGACGGGAGTATACCATCAGGGCAAATGAACCGGAAGAGTATATACATAGGGTCGCTATTTATGCTAATCGCAAAATGGAGGAAGTATCCAAAAATCAGCCCAACCTCAGTACTACCATGGCTGCCATTCTGACTGTTATTAATCTTGGAGATGAAGTGCTGAAGGAAAGGGATAAGGTTCAAAAGCTTGAAGAAGAGATAGAAAATCTAAAGCGTCAAGTGGAAGAGCTGGAAGAAGCACTGCAGGATGCCCTGGAAGCCTCTTCGGAAAAGAAAACTTCCGGGCCTGCCATATACGATGTATTTCGCAAGGAAGTCGATAATAAATAAAATTGTTTATAAAGGGCGGTTCCTATCCTGGAATCGCTTTTTTCTTGACTGCGCTTTGGTCCTTTTCTATGTTTGGCATTATTTTTCCTGCTTAGCCGGTATAGTATATTAATTGTACGAAGGAAGTGAAAGACTTTGAAAATAAAAACTCCGGAGCTGTTAAGTCCTGCCGGAAGCTGGGAGGCCCTGACGGCTGCCGTACAAAACGGTGCTGATGCCGTATATATGGGAGGCACAAAGTTTAATGCCCGCAGGCAGGCGGATAATTTTGATAAAAATGCCTTAAAGCGGGCAGTAGAATATGCCCATCTTTATGGTGTCCGGGTTTATATCACTCTGAATATTCTTCTAAAGGAAAAAGAACTGGAAGAAATGAAGGAATTTGTTAAGGAACTGGAGGAATTGTCCGTTGACGGGGTTATTGTTCAGGACCTTGGGGCTGCCCGTTATGTTGCCCGAAATCACCCAAGGCTTTCCCTCCATGCCAGCACCCAGATGACCATTCATCAGGCGGAAGGAGCCAAAGTTTTGGAAGAGTTGGGCTTTGACAGGGTGATTCCCGCAAGGGAGCTGACTTTGGAAGAGCTGAAGCATTTGTCCGACAACACTTCATTGGAACTGGAAACCTTTATACACGGCGCCCTCTGCGTATCATACTCAGGCCAGTGCCTCATGAGCAGTTTTATTGGGGGAAGAAGCGGCAATCGGGGAATGTGTGCCCAGCCCTGCCGCCTGAGTTATATACTGAACAAACAAAAAGGTGATGCCGGCCGGTTTTCTTATCATCTCAGCCTAAAGGATCTTTCCACTCTGGAGTTTCTTGATGAAATCCTAAAGGCCGGAGTGACAGGCCTTAAGATTGAAGGCAGAATGAAGAGGGCTGAATATGTAGCTGTGGTAACCCGGAAATACCGCAAGGCCCTGGACAGCATTATAAAGACCGGCAGTTATAAGCCGGATCCCGCTGCAATAAAGGAACTGGAACAGATTTTTAACCGGGGAAGTTTCACAAAAGGCTATTATTACGGAACCGATCACAAAAATCTTTATGCCGGAGAAAAACCCAGCAACTGGGGAATCTATCTGGGAAGGGTAACCCGGTGGGAAAAAGGAATGGTGTGGGTATCGTTGGAAGAAGATGTGGAAACCGGGGACGGGGTAGAGTTCTGGACAGATGACTCAAAGGGCGCTGCTTCTGATAACATGGGGCAAACCATAAACCGCTTAATAATAAAGGGCAGGGAAACAGACAAAGGCCGGAAGGGGCAGCTAGCCGCATTTGACACTAAACTGACTCTGTCTCCCGGAACCAGAGTTTATCGGACATCCAGCGTATCTCAGTTGAAAAAGGCAGCAGAATTCTTTCAGGATATATATGGCAGGAAGATGCTCATAACAGCAGAAGCGGTTCTTCATATTGGCGAAAGGCCTAAGCTGATATTCCGGGATGATAAGGGGCTGGAAGGAAGATCCGAAGGAGATTTCCAGGTTCAATTCGCCGTAAATAAAGCTCTGACCAGGGAAACTGTGGAAAAACAGCTGGGCAGGCTGGGGGATACTCCCTTTGAGCTGAAAGAACTTGAGCTGGATTGGGATGCCCAGGTTTTCTTGCCAGTATCAGTGCTCAATCAGTTGCGCCGGGATGCTGCGGAGGAACTGATGAAGGCCAGGATCAGATTTTATGGCTGCAGGGCTTTGATCTCAGAAAGAAAGCCAGGATTGCATGAAGATATTATAAATGCAGAACCGGCGTCCGGACAGAAAGCAGTATTGAACGGTTACGCAGACCGCCTAAATTATCCCCCGGCTGTATGGGAAGGGCTGGATATTATCTCATTCAATCCCTCTTCTTTTTCGTTTGATTTAAATAGACTTAAGGATCAGGTAACTTCCATTAAAGACAGAGGAATATCTGTACGGCTGTCATTGCCTGTTATATCCAGGATGCAGGATATGGCGCATCTGCGAAGCCTGCCTGACTCCTTCTGGGACTTGTTTGACAGCTTTCAGATAAGCAATCTCGGACAGATTAAGCTGCTGAGGGAAAAGGGCGTGGAAGGCTTTTACGGAAGCTACAACCTGAATGCGACGAATTCACTGGCGCTTGAAGCGCTGAAAACCCAGGGCCTTGCAGGAGTAACTCTGTCGCCTGAGTTAACAATGGCAGAGATTCGTGATATAATTAAGCGGAGCTGCATGATGTGTGAAGTTTTGGTTTACGGCAGGATACCGCTTATGACACTGGAATACTG
>JAAZHD010000177.1 GCA_012510895.1 Clostridiales bacterium | reverse complement strand
ATCTACGTTGGAAAGCAGTATCCAAAGTAAATACATTTTGATCAGATGTATTCATTGTCCCTATAATCGTGAGATTTGAAGGTATTCGCACCTTATGTCTTGCATCTCCATAAACTTCAAGAGCTATGTTTTTATTGGTAATTCCATATTCGCTTGTACCAATAGGGAATCCATCATCATCTTCTTTAATTGCTACTTTTCTATCTAGTAACTGAAACACTTCTCCAAAAATAGCTGGTGCATTCCCACGGTTAATTTCCTCAATTATAAGTATGTATTCTTTTTGGGGATTAACATATGCATCACGTAAGATAGTAGTGAATGGACCTGGTGTAAACTTATTAGTTACTTGTCCATCTTCGGATACATCAGGTAGAATCTGACCAACAAAATCAGAGTAAGTGTAATCCGGGTGGAATACCAACCGTTCTACATTACTATCTTTTTTACAGTATTCATGCTCGATGGTCCAGCTCTTACCTGATCCAGGAACACCATATAATAAAATGTTTGAACCACCCTCAATGCGCTCTACTTTATCAAAATCATTAAGTCGTTCTTCTTCAAAGATTTCAAGTTCAAATAAAGATTTTGTAGAACCTAAAAAATCAAGATAATTTTCAGTTGCAAAAATATTTGGGTTTTCTTCAAAAATAAAAACTTTATGTGCTACTTCTTTAATCATATCAGGATTCAGTGAAATTGAATCCCTTTCTACTTGCAATGTTGGTAGTTGCTTTAATGCCTGTATCAATCTATTGTCAAACTTGCTACGATACTGTTCAAATTCATTAGCAATATTCATTTCTTTACGTAATAAAGTAATTAATAAAAGAGTATCTAGGAAGTTTTCAAATTTTTTTGTAGTCGCCACCAAGTACCTGTACTCTGTCATTGAAATCATGTAATTACCAGTAGTTCTCCCTAACTCCAACAAAATCTTATATAACAACATTACTGGATATAGTCTGTAGTCTTGTCTAACACCATTATTCTCTTCGTCTATGGATGAACTAATAAACATTTTTTCTATTTGTCTTTGTATGATATCAGTATATAAATCAGTTCTCTCAAAATCTCCATTACATCTTGCGTTGATTTCCTCATAGGTAGCAGTTATATCAGCATCTGCATAACCACTTGATCTCATAGTAATTAATCCAAAAAATGCAGCTACCCTTAATGCACGATAATTATTAGAAATCTCCACATCTGGTTTAAATTCCTTTAATTCAGAAATTTTAGCACCAATAAAGTCTTGTAGATTACCGGGATTATCTTGTTTTTTATATTCCTTCAAAAAAGAAACAAGATAACATAAGCAATCAAAAGCAGTAGGCTGTTTAACTAAATACCAGCACTCATAATCAGATGCACTATTTAGTTCATTCAACTTCTCCTCCAGTAATGGGTTCATCAGCTTATTCCTCCTTATCTATTATGTTACTAACGAATCGGGCCAAAAAATATGATATTTTTGGTGGAACTGCATTTCCAATTTGTTTACATATCGATGTTTTATTTCCATAAAATACGAAATCATCCGGAAAACTCTGTATACGGGCTGCCTCTCGAGGTGAAAGGGTTCGATTTTCAACCGGATGAATAAACCTTCCACCTGCTGGAGTATCAAATCTAGTAGTTATTGTTGGTGCTTGATCCTCCCAACATAAACGTCCATATGAACCACTATGAACAGAATTTATTTTTTCATCTAAAACAGTAAAATTCTCACCATTGCCAACCTGCTCCATTCTTTTTATAGCAGTTTTAGAGTGCTTGGTTTGAGTATGATTTGTTATTGTCGTCAAGTTACAAGATAAGAATTTTTGGTACTCTGTTTGAGGT
>JAAZHD010000176.1 GCA_012510895.1 Clostridiales bacterium | reverse complement strand
CTATAAAAAGCAGTGGAATGCCATTCACAAAGCCAACAATATCGGTTCTGCGACGATATAAATCACCGTGAATCTTCATCTCCTTTACAGCAAGAAAATGGTTCTTTTCAGGATCAGAGAAATTAAATACCCGGATCAGCCTATCCTCCTGCTCTCCGTCAGCTTTCCTAACTTTTATAGGAATGCCATCTCGAAGCATTCCATATTTTTCGCGATTAATCTGCATTAAGCTACTAGAGGACGTATAAGCAAGGAGTGTCTTTATTGCGGAATCACAGTATTCTTCTGTTAGCCAGTCGTTATTATCAAACAGAGCTTTCCGAAGGTAACGGATAAGAACAATTTCTTTATAGCTTTTACGCCCAAAGGTACCATTCTTACCAAGGACTTCCTTATTATAAGCAAACTGAACATCCCACCCCAATTCATCTTGAAGCAGGTTTCCTGCACTATTTTGCACTAATATATTTTCAGAATACTCCCAGCTCATATGTACCCCTCCTTAGTGGATCTTTAATATTAGTGGCAATATAGCTGTACCTACATCATCACTCTTATCAGCTAACCAAACTAGAATAGGTTTTGCTTTTTGCCATTTATTTTTCTTGCTATCTTTTGATTTTATAATTTCTTCTATTTCATCAATCTTTTGTTTAGCTTCAATTGTCTGTTCAGTAGTGAGAGACGTATTATTGTCAATCTGAGATCGAACAGTTTCAAAAGAAATCTTAATATCGATATTATTATCAATGCTTACATTAACTGTTGTGTCTGGAACCATATTCGGTATAGCGTTAACTTGATATTTATAGGACGTCAGTTTTGCTTTCATTATTTTCAGATTGCATAGTAAGCTTGATACTCCTAAGAATTCATATGAAAAACCAAAATTTTTAACCCAACCATACATACTATTATCCCAGTTCTTTATGCATGCTTGATATTTACCATCAAGCTCCATATGGAGGCTTTTCAAAGTCTCTTCATCAGCCTCACTATCAATTAGTTTATTTATAAGTTCTATATCATTTTCAACCATCTGGATAAATTCTAAAGGTATTTGAACCATAATTACACCTCAATCTCACCACTCATAAGTTTAGGAAGTAGTTTATCGCGCGCTTGTTTTAATTCTGAAATTAATCGTTCTTGAACTGCTATTTTTTTGAATAAAGGAGCAACTAAATTACAAAACGGTTCCATAATAGTAGATTCTGGTATATAAGTAGATAATGCATTAATATCTTTTGCATATACGTGTGGTTGCGCAGCTCCACGTTGTAAATTATCAATTACTTCTTTATTATTTTTCAAAAATGTATAAATGAAGTAGAGCTTATCTCCATAAGACGCATCAATATATGAGCAGTCTGATGCCCAGATATCAGTATTATACAATCTTGTATACCCTGCATTGGCTCCTGAAGCACTTATAGTAATAACTGGAGCTACAGTATTAGCAACATTGTGAAAATAAGCAGGTTCTAAACCACCAGCAACTACAGGTACATTGCCATCTTTAGCATTTTTTTTGGTGATTGTTTTTCCACGTTTAAACTCAGCCAACTCTGAAACTCTAACCAATCTCCAGCCCTCCGGTACACCATCAACTATCTTACTGTTTTCATATCCAGGGAATCGTATTTTTACAAACCATTCTTTATACAATCGCATGGCTGCTTCTTCCAGCAACTTAATCTGCTTTTGGTTATTTTCTATTAAATCATCATAGGCAGAAAGAATGTCAGCAATTCGTTTTTGCTTTTCTACTGAGGGAAGTGACAATTCTAAAGATTTAAATATATCTTTGTTTACTCTTTGTCTTCCAGTAGCACCCGTCATTGAATTAATCATGCTTTTCCGAATATAGTCAGTAAGCATAAAATAATACAAAAACTCATTTGTAACTTTATCATCTTTAGGTCTAAATACTAAAAACTCTGTAGATCCAAATCCTTCTGAAATGTTTTTTACAAAAAATCCCTTACCATTCTGTAAACACGGCTCTATGCGTGCAATTACTGTATCTCCTCGCTGAAATTTTACACCTGACGAATATTTTTTTATATCAATCTGTTTTGGCTCCCTTGCAAACACATCTGCATTTGCCATTTCAACAAAAGGATATTGCTTATCTTTTTCTAATTTAATTGTTGGATTAACTTGTATATAATCAAGAAATTTCATATCCACAGCTCCTCAAAATTCGCTGAAATTGTATCCATTAACTGATTTGCTTCTGCCTGCAAAGTTAAGAGTTCCTTATGAATATCAGTCATTCTTTCTTCATAGTTTTCATCATCTTCCTCTAATGGAGCAACACCCACATATGCACCAGGAGTAAGG
>JAAZHD010000175.1 GCA_012510895.1 Clostridiales bacterium | reverse complement strand
TGGTAATGCCCGGTGACAATGTTCAGATGGAAATCAAGCTTATTACTCCTATCGCTATTGAAGAAGGTCTGCGTTTCGCTATTCGTGAAGGCGGAAGAACTGTTGGAGCAGGCGTTGTTTCAGAAATTATCGAATAAGCAAAATCACATAGAAAAAAGTAAAAAGTACGCTACCCTTCAGCTTTTGCTGAAGGATAGCGAAATTTTATAAAATTACTTGCTTTTACTATGAATTTATTGTAAAATATAGAAGTTGCGTTGCCATACGTAAGACACAAGGGATGAAGTAAAAGGTTGCCGGCTGCCACACCGGGGAATTTTTACGGACCAGTCTGCTTTAATCAGACGAAGAACCTTGGTTGCTTTTTGTGCCTTTATTTTTAATCATGAAAATGGCACACGTGGTTAAGTGTAAACAAGGAGGGAAATAGTTTGGCAAGTCAAAAAATCAGAATTAAGCTGAAAGCTTACGAGCATACGCTCTTCGATCAGTCTGCTGCAAAGATCGTAGAGACTGCTCAGAAAACCGGAGCAGTGGTTTCAGGACCCATACCGCTGCCCACAAGCAAAGAGATAATCACCGTATTGAGGTCACCTCATAAGCATAAAGATAGCCGTGAACAGTTTGAAATGAGGACGCATAAGCGTTTAATTGATATATTAAGCCCTACCTCAAAGACGGTAGACTCCCTGATGAGATTGGATTTACCTGCAGGGGTAGATATAGAAATCAAAATATAGGGTCACGGATCACTATTCAATAGAACGGAGGTTTTAGAAAATGCGAAAAGCCATTCTGGGTAAAAAACTGGGTATGTCTCAGATATTCACAGAAGACGGTCTGATGGTACCCGTTACCGTAGTGAAAGCCGGTCCCTGTGTTGTTACTCAGGTTAAGACAAAAGAAAAAGATGGTTATCAGGCGGTGCAAGTGGGTTTTGAAGACATCAGATCCAGCTTGGTCAATAAACCCCTGAAAGGTCATTTTGATAAAGGCAATGTGCCCTATAAAAGATATCTTCGCGAACTGAAACTGGAAAATGCAGAAGAGTATACAGTTGGAAGTGAATTGAAGGCAGATATCTTTGAAGCAGGTGACAAGATAGACGTTACCGGCAGAAGCAAAGGAAAAGGATTTGCAGGGGTAATTAAGAGATGGAATCAGCACAGAGGTCCCATGTCACATGGTTCCAAATACCATCGCAGTCCCGGTTCTCTGGGAGCCACCACTTCACCCGGCCGTGTATTCAAATCCAAAAGGCTGCCCGGACGCATGGGTAACGACAGGGTAACTGTTTCCAATCTGGAAGTGGTAAAGGTAGACGCAGAGAGAAATCTGTTATTGATTAAAGGAGCAATACCCGGCAGTAAAGGTACATTGCTTACTATAAAAGAAACCGTTAAGAAGTAGTTTGCAGCAAGATGGAAAGGAGGACAGGTTATGCCTACAGTAGCTTTATATAATATGGAAGGTGCCGCCATCGATGAGATTGAATTAAAAGACGAAGTGTTTGGAGTTAAGGTCAATAAGCACGTCCTTTATGACGTTGTAAAAATGCAGCTGGCCAATAAGAGACAAGGCACCCAATCAGCTCTGACCAGGGCAGAAGTCAGAGGAGGCGGCGCAAAACCTTGGAGACAGAAAGGAACCGGACGTGCCCGCCATGGAAGCATCCGCTCTCCGATCTGGACAAAAGGCGGTATTGCGTTTGCACCCAAACCTCGCGATTACAGTTATACCCTTCCCAAGAAGGTAAAAAGACTGGCTTTAAAGAGCGCTCTGAGCTCCAAGGTGCAGAATGACAACATTAGAGTAATGGATTCCCTGGATTTGCCAGAAGCAAAGACTAAAGAAATGGTAAAGGTATTGGGAAATCTGAAGGTGGAAGACAAAGCATTGGTCGTTATTCCCGGCAAAGATGAAAAACTGGAAAGGGCAACACGCAATTTGCCGAATGTAAAGCTTAGTTTTGTCAACACCCTTAATGTACTGGACATTTTGAATTATGATTACTTTATTATTACAAAGGATGCAGCACGCCTTGTCGAGGAGGTGTACGGCTAATGAAAAATCCACATGATATCATCATTCGGCCAATACTCACTGAAAAGAGCTATGATTCCATAGCTGACAAAGTTTATACTTTTTTGGTAGATGAAAAAGCAAATAAAACCGAGATCAAAAAAGCGGTAGAAGAAATATTCAAGGTAAAGGTAGAGAGCGTCAATACCCTTCGTCAGCGGGGAAAGCTGAAGAGAATGGGCATTCATATCGGCAGAAGGCCATCCTTTAAAAAAGCCTATGTTAAGTTAACGGCAGACAGCAAGGAGATTGAGTTCTTCGAAGGAATGGCACAATAAGGAGGTTATGAGAAATGGCAATAAAAAAATATAAACCCACCTCCCCGGCCAGAAGGCACATGTCTGTTTCCGCCTTTGAAGAAATCACTAAAAAGGAACCGGAAAAGTCCCTTTTGGTTTCCCTGAAAAGCAAAGCCGGCAGAAATGCACAGGGACGAATAACAGTTCGTCATCAGGGCGGTGGAGCCAAGAGAAAGTATAGAATTATTGATTTCAAGCGTGATAAGGACGGCGTACCCGCAAAGGTAGCAGCCATAGAGTATGATCCTAACCGCAGTGCAAATATAGCACTTTTGCATTATGCAGACGGTGAAAAGAGATACATTATCAGCCCCAACGGACTAAAAGTGGGAGACACAGTTGTATCCGGACCGGATGCAGACATTAAAGTAGGGAATGCACTTCCCTTAGCAAATATTCCAACGGGTACAGTTATTCATAATATAGAACTTCGTGCCGGACAGGGAGGACAATTGGTTCGTTCCGCCGGAAATTCCGCCCAGCTGATGGCAAAAGAAGGCGATTTTGCTCAGGTAAGGCTTCCCTCCGGAGAGGTGCGTTTAGTCAGAGCAGAGTGCAGAGCCACCATTGGTCAGGTGGGCAATATTGATCACGAAAATATAACCATAGGAAAAGCAGGCAGAAAGAGACATATGGGCATTCGTCCACCAGTCCGGGGTTCAGTTATGAATCCTTCAGATCACCCCCATGGCGGTGGTGAAGGTAAGGCACCTATCGGAAAACCAGGTCCTGTTACTCCTTGGGGTAAGCCAGCATTAGGATACAAGACCAGAAAGAAAAACAAGGAATCAGACAAGTACATTATCAGACGGAGAAAAGCTTAAATAAGTTATTCTATCTGTTCCAGAATCGAAAGGAGGCATACGATGAGCCGGTCGGTTAAAAAAGGACCATATGTAAGTAAGGATCTTTTAAAAAAGGTACGGGAATTGAACGAAAAGAATAAGAAGGCAGTTATAAAGACTTGGTCCAGAGCTTCTACCATCTTTCCGGAAATGGTTGGTCACACTATTGCTGTACATGATGGAAGAAAGCATGTACCCATATATATCACTGAGGACATGGTTGGTCATAAGTTAGGTGAGTTTGCCCCCACCAGAACCTTTAGAGGTCACAGCGGACGTATGACGGAGAAGTCTACTGCATTGAAATAATTGAAGGAGGAATAAAAGTGGCAACTAGGATTAAAGAAAAGGCGAGAGCTCGTCACGAAAACAGAGAAAAACGCCCTCATGCCACCGCTCGTTATGTCCGAATTTCTTCCAGAAAGGTAAAAGTCGTTATAGATTTGATTCGTGGAAAGAAAGTTGGAGAAGCGCTTTCTATACTGGAGTATACTCCCAAAGCAGCATCAGAGCCGGTATTGAAGCTCCTGAAATCTGCCATAGCCAATGCAGAAAACAATCTGGATATGAATCCGGATAACTTGTATGTGGTTGAGGTATACGCAAATCAGGGACCAACTTTGAAAAGACTGAGAGCAAGAGCGCAGGGTCGCGCCTACAGAATTCGAAAAAGAACCAGTCATATTACTATCGTTCTGGATGAACTTAAAGCTGAAGCATAAGGAGGGATAATGAGTGGGTCAGAAAGTAAATCCCCATGGACTCCGGGTCGGAGTTATAAAAGAATGGGATGCTAAATGGTTTGCATCTAAGAAGGATTTTGCAGAGCACCTTATTGAAGATGTCAAGCTGAGGGAAATGCTGAAAAAGAAACTTTATGATGCAGGCATCTCAAAAATAGAGATTGAAAGAGCGGCTAATCGAATAAAAGTTAATATTTATACCGCGAAACCAGGAATCGTTATCGGAAGAGGCGGCACCGGCGCGGATACAATTAAGAAAGAAATAGAGAAGTTTACTAAGAAATCAGCTATTTTGAACATCGTAGATATTAAATCACCCGACACAGACGCACAGTTGGTAGCAGAGAATATTGCTGCTCAGCTTGAGCGCAGGATTTCCTTCAGAAGAGCCATGAAACAGGCCATGCAGCGCGCCATGAAGGCCGGGGCAAAGGGAATCAAAACCATGGTATCAGGGCGTCTTGGCGGGGCAGATATAGCCAGAAGTGAAGGATATCATGAAGGAACCATACCCCTGCAGACACTCAGAGCTGATATTGAATACGGCTTTGCAGAAGCAGATACCACATTTGGCAAACTGGGTGTAAAGGTATGGATATATAAAGGAGAAGTTCTTCCGAAGGCAAAGAATAAACCGGCTGCGGAAGGAGGAAAATAATATGTTAATGCCAAAAAGAGTGAAACGTCGTAAACAGTTCCGCGGCAGAATGACCGGTAAGGCAAACCGTGGAAACAAAGTAACTTATGGTCAATATGGATTGCAGGCTTTGGATCCCTGCTGGATTACAAGCAATCAGATAGAAGCTGCTCGTGTTGCCATGACTCGTTATATCAGAAGAGGCGGCAACGTGTGGGTTAAGGTCTTTCCGGATAAACCTGTAACAGCGAAACCTGCGGAAACACGTATGGGAAGCGGAAAAGGTTCTCCAGAGTACTGGGTAGCTGTTGTAAAGCCCGGTAGAGTTCTCTTCGAAATTGCCGGCGTATCTGAAGAAGTTGCTAAAGAAGCGTTTCGACTGGCAGCGCACAAACTTCCTGTAAATACCAAGTTTGTGACTAGAGAAGGATTGGGTGGTGAAGGCAATGAAGGCTAATAGATTCAGAGAAATGTCTCAAGAGGAACTTAATCAGAATCTGGCCGATTTTAAAAGCGAATTGTTCAACCTTCGATTCCAATTAGCAACAGGTCAATTGGATAATCCCATGCGGATTCGTGAGGTAAAGAAGAATATTGCCAGAGTTAAGACCATTCTTAGAGAAAGAGAACTTAAAGCCAATAAGGCTTGACAGGAAGGGAGGAATAACCCGTGGCTGAAGGAGTAAGAGGAAATCGCAAGACTCGGGTCGGAGTAGTTGCCAGCAATAAGATGGATAAAACCATTGTGGTTCTTGTAGAGACTCGGGTAAAGCATAAATTATACGGAAAAACCATTAAACGATCCACCAAACTGAAAGCTCATGATGAGAACAACGTATGTCAGATAGGTGATCGCGTAAGAATCATGGAAACAAGACCATTGCGCCGTGACAAACGCTGGCGGCTGGTGGAGATCATAGAAAAGG
>JAAZHD010000174.1 GCA_012510895.1 Clostridiales bacterium | reverse complement strand
TGCCTTAATTTCCATCCCATTTGTCCATATCCTACATCTATTGCATTTACTTTTCTTGCACCATTACATAATAGGCAATGAGTAAACCGTCCCGTAGATGCTCCAACATCCATCCAAATGCGATCTTTAACAGTTACTGAAAAACGATTTAATGCTTTTTCCAGTTTCAGGCCACCTCTACTGACATAGGGGTTTTCATTTCCTCTTATAATTAAGCAACTATCCAAAGGAATTCTGATGCCTGGTTTATCAATTCGTTGTTGATCTGCAAAGATCAAACCTGCCATAATTAAACGTTTTGCTTTCTCACGGCTATCTGCAAGACCACGTTCAACCAACAGTACATCAACTCTTTCTTTTTTCTGGTGTTGCATATAATACCCCCTTATCAGTATGGTTGAGTATTTTTTCTGCTAATGAAACTGTATCTAAATTTAGTGATGCTTTAAGTTCCTGAATAGTACCATGTTCTATAAATTTATCTGAAATACCTATATTTATGACTTTTATACTTTCATGCAGCCCAATGATATATTCATTAACTGCACTGCCAAATCCACCCTGTATCACATTATCTTCCATTGTCACTAGAAGAGAAAAATTGTTGTATGCTAAATTATCCAGAAGGATTCTATCCAATGGTTTAATTATCCGCGCATTGACGACAGTTGGATAGATTCCATAATTATTTAAGAAATTTGCTGTGTCCAGTGCGTTTTCAACCATAGAACCTGTTGCTAAGATAGCGACTTCTCGGCCATCTTGTAGAACTTCCCAATCAAAATTGTGAATTGGTCCTGAAGGTAGGTCAGCAAGCTTTTTGCTGGTTTCTTTAGGATATCTGATTGCTACAGGACAATTTGCTTTTAAGGCAAAGTCAAGCATGTTTTTCAGCTCTTCAGTATTTTTAGGTGTCATTATTATTAAGTTGGGAATATGTCTAAGGAAGCTAATGTCAAATACCCCATGATGAGTATCTCCATCTTCCCCTACTAATCCCGCACGATCTATAGCAAAAATTATAGGCAGGTTTTGCCTGCATACATCGTGAAGTATTTGATCGTACGCCCTTTGTAGGAATGTGGAATATACGGCAACAACAGGTTTTAAGCCATTTGCGGCCATACCAGCAGCAAATGTTACTGCATGTTGTTCGGCAATACCTACATCAAAAAAACGATGGGGATAGGCTTTCTGAAAATGAACCAATCCGGTTCCTTGCGGCATGGCAGCGGTAATCGCTGTTAATTCAGGAAACTGGCGCGCTAGATGTACCAAATACAGTCCTAAAGTATCAGAAAATGTAATTAGACCGTTGCTGTGCAAATCCTTTCTTTTCCCTTTTTTTAAATCAAATGGAGATACACCATGATACTGCACTGGGTTAGTTTCTGAGTAATAATATCCCTTTCCTTTTTGGGTAACTACATGAATTAAGGTAGGACCTTGTATTTGCTTTACTTGGTTCAAATAGCGAACTAGCATCGGTAAATCATGACCATCTACAGGACCCATATAGGTATAACCAAGTTCCTCAAATAGAACACCCGACACAAATAAGTATTTAAAACTGTTTTTTAATTTTTCGATTTTTTCAGCAAGCCAGTTACCACACCACGGGAAACTATGAAGCAATTTAGATACTATTTTTTTTACTTTTTTGTAACGAGGATTGGAACGAATTTTTGAGAGATAAGATGACATTGCTCCTACATTAGGAGCAATAGACATTTCATTATCGTTTAAAATAATAATAAGGTTGCTTTCCAGTCTTCCTGCATCATTTAACGCTTCTAAAGCCATTCCCCCGGTTAAGGCTCCATCACCGATTACAGCTATAACATTATATTTTTCTTTTTTTAAATCTCTCGCCTTAGCCATTCCTAATGCAGCTGACAATGAGGTGCTGCTATGTCCTGTTTCGAAAACGTCGTGAATACTCTCGCTTCGCTTTGGAAAACCACTAAGTCCGCCAAACCTGCGAAGAGTAGAAAAGAGTTCCTTGCGTGAAGTTAAAATTTTGTGCACATAACTTTGGTGGCCTACATCCCAAATTATTTTATCAATTGGACTATCAAAAACATAATGTATAGCAAGCGTCAATTCTACTACACCGAGATTAGATGCCAGATGACCTCCCGTTTCAGCAACATTTTCCAATATAAACTGTCGTATTTCTTGAGCTAAAAATTCCATTTCTTTAATTGATAATTTTTTTAAATCATGTGGGTCTTTTATTTTTTCTAGTAATTTCATCTATTTACCTCTCTTTAATTCGCATTTACTTAGATTCTAAAAATCAATTAGTAATGCAAACTAAAATATAACATACATATTAGCAACCTTCAAGAAATTCAGAAAACATTAAATTGACCAAAGCCAAAGTACTTTAGTTTGTTGCTTAATTTAATATAATAGATACTAATATGCCTAGGGCAGCTCCTGCAATAACTTCTACCGGTGTATGTCCTAATAATTCTTTTAGTTTTTCTTCTGGTATATCCCTATGTGCTTGAAATTCCTCTAAAATATCATTTAAGACCTCTGCCTGCTTTCCTGCAGCTCTGCGAACTCCTGCAGCATCATACATAACAATCAGAGCAACGGCTACGGACAAAGCAAATACTACAGAGCGAAATCCTTCCTGCATACCAATGGATGTAGACATACTAACAACTAATGCCGAATGTGAGCTCGGCATTCCTCCAGAACCGACAAAGCGGGTTAAATCCAACTTTTTTCCTAATATAATAGTTAAAATAACTTTTATACATTGGGCAACAAACCATGCAAGTATACTGATCCAGAGAACTTTGTTATATGATAATTCTTTAATGAATAACAAAGTCGACCACCTCAATGTTTCCTATTTAGTATGTTTAGTGCCAAAACTTTTAAGAACTCTGCTTTTACTCCAAACACATCTATATAAGAGACAGCTTGGTATATATATTTTCTAGCCAGGTTTTTAGAACGTTCTAAACCATATCTTGCCGGATAAGTCTGTTTGCCTAACTTTTCATCCTTTCCGGTGTTTTTACCTAATTGAGCAATATCACCAGTAATATCTAGTATATCGTCAGTAATCTGAAAAGCAAGTCCTAAAGCTTTACCATACCCTGTAACAGCATTGAATAGCTCAGGTGAATCATGGCCAAGTAAAGCTCCTGCCTGAAGTGAAGCTGTTATTAGTGCTTCTGTTTTATGGGTGTGGATATAATGAAGAGTATCTTCGCATAAAGGTTTACCTTGGTTTTCTATATCAGCACTTTGTCCACTTATCATGCCAGATATCCCTGCAGAACGGGCAATGATTAACAAAGCCTTCACATATCTGAAAAGCAGCTCTGATTCTTTAGGTATATGTTCCAGCATTACTTCATAAGCCAGATTCAGTAAACCATCTCCAGCCAAGATTGCCATAGCCTCACCAAACACTTTGTGATTGGTGGGAATTCCACGACGATAGTCATCGTTGTCCATGGCAGGTAAATC
>JAAZHD010000173.1 GCA_012510895.1 Clostridiales bacterium | reverse complement strand
GCTTTAGACTATCTCATTTAACCAAAAGGATGTGACTTATTTTTGGAATCGCCTGAACTGTTGAAAAAATTATATGAAATTATTGATTATGAGTTCAATAATGTTAGCTTAATTCAGACAGCATTAACTCATAGTTCTTATGCCAACGAATCAAAGGAAAATATTCCATTTAACGAACGGCTCGAATTCCTGGGGGATTCCGTTCTTGGCTTAATTATAAGTGATTATTTATATAATTATTATCCTGACTTATCAGAAGGAGATTTAAGTAAAATTCGTGCGGCTGTGGTTTCAGAAGTTTCACTGGCACAAAAGGCCAGAGAACTTCAGATTGGATCCTTTCTGCGCCTTGGAAAAGGAGAAGAAAGCCTTGGAGGAAGAGATCGTTCATCTGTATTAGCTGATGCATTGGAATCTTTAATTGGAGCTATTTACCTTGACAGCTCATTATATGCAGCAAAAACTTTTGTTTTAAAAATAATGATACCTGCCATTGAAGCCTATTTTGAAGGTAAAGGAGAGCAGGACTATAAAACTGTTTTGCAGGAATTGCTTCAAAGCCAATCCACTTCAGAGATTACCTACCAGGTTGTAAAGGAAACCGGACCTGATCATGATAAGCGGTTTATCATTGAAGTTTGTCATGGTCGGAAAATAATTGGCATTGGTGAAGGTAAGAATAAAAAGCAAGCTGAACAGAAAGCTGCCCAAAATGCACTTGTAAATCTGGGAAAATCATTAGTATTTCAAAAAAGGACAAGAAAGTAGTATATAAGTAATAGTTAAGAGCTTGTTTTTGATAGAGGTGTTGGAAATTTGCTTCTAAAAAGATTGGAAATATATGGGTTTAAATCATTTGCAGACAGAATATATATGAACTTTGATAAGGGTATTACTGCCATTGTAGGTCCAAATGGAAGTGGAAAAAGTAATATTGCTGATGCTGTGCGTTGGGTTTTGGGTGAACAAAGCGTCAAATCACTTCGTGGCAGTAAAATGGAAGATGTTATTTTCTCCGGGACACAGATAAGAAAATCAATAGGATTTGCTGAAGTATCATTAACACTGGACAACACTGAAGGATTATTGCCTGTTGAATATTCTGAAGTTATGATAACCCGCAGGGTGTTTCGTTCAGGTGATAGTGAATACTTTATTAATCGAAACACATGCCGTTTAAAAGATATCATAGAGCTTTTCATGGATACGGGCGTCGGCAAAGAAGGTTACTCCATTATTGGACAAGGTCGTATTGATGTAATATTAAGCAATCGTCCTGAAGATAGAAGGTATATATTTGAGGAAGCAGCTGGAATAGTCAAATATAAGTCAAGGAGAGATGAATCAGAAAGAAAGTTGACAAAGACACAAGAAAATTTATTACGTGCAGAAGATATTCTGTCTGAGCTCGCACAACAATTATGTCCTTTAGAAGAACAGGCCCGCATTGCCAGAGAATATCTTGTTAAAAAAGAACAGCTTAAAATGTATGAGATGAACTACTTTCTCCACCAGTATAGTCAACTTAATGTACGTATTAACGAACTAAAACAACAAATAAATCATTTGGATCGTGAAATACTGGATTTAAAAAAACAAGAAAAAGAAACAGAGGCTAAAAAAGACTTTATCTCCCAGTCTTTATCCGATATGCAAAAAGAATTGAGTTTTGCTCAGGAACAGCGCTATTCACTATTAAACGATCTGGAGAAGAAAAAAGGGGAGCAGAATGTTTTATTGGAGCGAATCCATCAATTTGAAAAAGACAATGTCAGATTGATGGAAGAGTTTAAAAAAAAGATTTCAGATATAGAGAGAATTCAATCTGAAGGAAAATCTATAGAACGTTTAATACATGAAAAAAATCTAGCCTATGAGCAGACCAGTAAAAAATCTGAAATGATTCAGGCAAGATTAAAAGAACTCAATATTGAAATTCAAAATTTTCAGAAACATATAAATGAAACTAAAAATGACATGTTTCAGTTACTAAATCGAATTTCAGATTGTAGAAATCAGCTAATTCGTTATAACACTATGGAGAACAATCTGAGGAATCCATGGGAGTTGATAGAAAAGCACAAAGGTGAGATAGGCAATGAACAAGAGACTTTGGTACAATCCTCAACAAATTTATATAATAAAATTAAGTTAATAAAAGAAAGGATTAAAGAACTAGAACAAAGGTGCAGTAATCTAGTTACTAAAATTCAAGTGAAAAAACAGGCATTAGATTTCCACAAGGAAGAAATTCATAAAAGTAAGCAGAATCTAGAAGGCCTAAACTCTCGATTACAAGTATTAATTGATATGAAGAAAGGATATGAAGGCTTTCATAAGGCTGTCAAGAAGATTCTTATTGACTGTCAATATGATATTGATGTTAAGTGCAAAGTTTGTGGTGTAATTGCATCACTTATAAAGGTTCCTAAGGAAATTGAAACAGCTGTAGAAACAGTATTGGGGTCAAGTTTACAATATATAGTCACGGAAAACGAAGAAGATGCCAAATATCTGATTAATCATTTGAAGAAAAAAAACTATGGTCGTGCAACTTTTCTTCCGATAACGTCTGTACAAGAAAGAAAGCTTACTGCAAGAGAGCGAGAAGTTTTAATGATGGAAGGTTGTATAGGCATCGCATCAGATTTGGTATCTTGTGAACCAAAATACAAAAGTATACTGCATCACCTGCTGGGACGTGTAGTAATTGCCAAAAATATGGATGTTGCCATATCTATGGCTCGACAATTTTCATACTCTTTTAGAATAGTAACCTTATCTGGTGATCTTATAAACCCTGGAGGTTCGATGACAGGCGGAAGCAATATTATGAGGGATGTTAGTATTTTAGGACGGGATCGTGAAATAGAGTCGTTAAAAAAGAAATTAGCACTCGAGCAAGATACTTTAAAGCAAAATCAAAAATTATTTCAGCATGAAATGACAGAGTATGAAAATTGCAAAGCCGAATTGGAACAAGCCGAAACAATGTTGCGAGCACTAGAACAACAATTGGTAACTGAAGAAGAAAGCCTTAGTCGAATAGTAATTCTTAAGGAACAGTCTGAAAAAACATTGTTTTCTTTAGATGAGGAGGCAAGGCAGATTCAACAGAACCTAAAGGAATTATCTTTATCTATTGAAAGAACTAATAATGAAATTGAAGCTTTACAGGATAAAAATGTAAGTATTAACCAAATTACTTTAGAAACTGAGCGGTATCTGAAAGATAAAAAGAACTCAGAAGAGGAATGCAATAAAGATCTGACTAATCTGAAAATTCAGCTTGCTTCCATGTATCAGGAATTACAAAATCTGAAAGAGCAAAAAAAACGCATAGAAAGCGAATTAATAAGACAAAGGGACGAAACTGAAACAATTCAGCAAAAATATAAAAGTAATGAAAAAGAAATGGAAGCAATTAAGAAGTTAATAATAGAAAATAATTCTGCCTTGGAGAGTATGCAAAACAAAATCTCTTATTTAAGAATCAGCATTGAACAAGCAGAAGAAAAAGAATTACTTTTAAAAGAAAGCTTACAGGAAATTGAAAAGGAACTTAAGGAACAGGTTCACACTATAGATACAATTAAAGAACAAAAACATCGTTTAGATGTTCAATTATCAAAGTATGGAGTGGAAATGGAAAGTCTACAAAATAGGATTTGGGACGAGTATGAGCTTACATGGGAGACTGCTTTACCATATAAAGATGAAAATTTGACTCCATATTTTGCCGTTAAACAGATTAAAGCATTGAGAAAAGACATTAATGATTTGGGAGATGTAAATGTTAACGCAATTGATGAATACGAACGTGTAAATGAGCGCTTCCGATTTTTGAATAGGCAGAGAAATGACTTAATCACAGCAAGGGAAAACCTGGAAAAAGTAATACATGAAATTACTGTTACCATGAATAGAAGGTTTAGGCAAGAATTCGATAAAATAAATCAATGCTTTGGAATAACATTTAAAAAGTTATTTGGTGGCGGCAAGGCATCACTTGTTCTGGAAGATCCAGACGATATATTGAATTGCGGTATTGATATAATAGCCCAGCCACCTGGTAAAAAACTTCAAAGTCTTTCACTTTTATCCGGTGGCGAAAGAGCTTTAACTGCTATCGCAATTTTATTTGCTATTCTAAAGCACAAGCCAACTCCCTTTTGTATATTGGATGAAATCGATGCCGCTCTTGATGAAACGAATGTCATCCAGTTTGGGAAAATAGTAAAAGAGTATTCCAAAGATACGCAATTTATTATAATAACACATAGAAAGGCAACCATGGAAATAAGCGATGCATTATATGGAATTGCAATGGAAGAAGAAGGCGTATCAAAAATGATTTCTGTCAGATTAGATTCTATGGTCAGTTAACACTATTTTATATAGAATAACCTTTATGGAATTTATTATATTTTATTTCTGATTAGGAGGAAACAATGGAAAATAAAAATAAGGAGAGACCTAATTTTTTTGAGAGATTAAAATTTGGTTTGGCAAAAACAAGGAATAGTATTACCAGTAGAGTAGACGAATTAGTAAAATATTATCGTGAAATTGATGAAGAATTTTTTGAAGAATTGGAAGAAACTTTAATACTTGCTGATGTGGGTATAGAAACCACAGAAGACATTGTTAACTATATTAAAAAACGAGTTAAAGAAGAAAAAATTGGAGATGTAACCAAAATTAAAGACCTGCTTAAAGAAAAGATTACATCCATATTGGCAGAAGACAGTTCAAACCCTGAATCTAAAGACAGACCTACAGTTATATTAGTAGTCGGGGTAAATGGAGTCGGCAAAACAACCACTATTGGAAAACTGGCAAACCGATATAGGAAAACAGGAAAATCAGTTTTAGTAGCTGCTGCTGATACTTTCCGGGCTGCCGCAGGAGAACAATTGGAAATTTGGTGTAAAAAAGCAGAAGTACCTTTAGTAAAGCATGAAGACAAATCAGACCCTGCAGCTGTTGTATTTGATGCAATTCAGTCTGCTAAATCCCGTAAGGTTGATGTATTACTTTGTGATACAGCAGGAAGACTTCATAACAAAAAAAACCTAATGAATGAACTTGAAAAAATCAATCGTATTATAAACAGAGAGTATCCTGCAGCCAATAAAGAAGTTCTACTGGTGGTAGATGCAACTACAGGTCAAAACGCCATTGCACAAGCTTCTATATTTAAAGAATCAGTGGATATCACAGGTATTGTTCTAACTAAATTGGATGGAACTGCAAAAGGCGGTGTTGTAATTGCTGTTAAATCACAATTAGGTATTCCAATTTACTATTTAGGAGTCGGAGAAGATATGGATGATCTTCAGCCTTTTGACCCCAAGGCATTCGTCGAAGCATTACTGAACTAGAAAACACTTTCTCGTCTTCTCGTCAAAAAAAATACCCGTCAAAGAAAAATACTTGACGGGATATTTTTTTAAGTGTATAATTACAGACTGTAAAGCTTTAGTACTTGAAATCCAAAGTCTAATATAGGATTTGTACGACATTATTTTATTAGGTTGGTTTTAGTAATGGATAAATTCACTACGATGGCAAGACTACTCGATATTTACGGTAATGTTTTGACTGATAAGCAAAGAGATGTAATGGATTATTATTATAATTACGACTTATCATTACAAGAAATTGCAGAGAATGTAGGTATCAGCAAACAAGGTGTCCATGATTTATTAAAGAGAGCTGAAGATTCTTTATATAGAATAGATAGAAAACTAGGCTTTTATCATAGGCTGACGGAAATCAATGAGAGACTGAAAAAAGTCTATACTTTATTAAATCAGCTTTCTAATGAAGAATTTTATAAGGAAGATTCACCATCAGATGATAGAGTATTCTTACTGAACATTTGCCGCAGGGAAATAGAGGAATTAATGAATACCTATTTGGGAGGCTGACAGTTTGGCTTTTGAAAACTTGGCTGATAAATTGCAATCAGCGTTAAAGAAGTTAACAGGTAAAGGAAAACTTAATGAGAAAGACGTTAAGGCAGCTATGCGGGAAGTTAGAATAGCGCTTTTAGAAGCTGACGTTAACTTTATAGTGGTTAAAGACTTAATTAAAAAAATTACTGAACGGGCAGTGGGAACAGAAATTATGGAAAGTTTGACCCCGGGCCAACAGGTAATCAAAATTGTTAATGAAGAGCTTACAGCACTAATGGGAGGCACTCAAAGCAAAATTACGATGTCGCCAAAGTCTCCTACTGTTATAATGTTGGTTGGCCTTCAAGGTTCGGGCAAGACAACTCATGCTGGAAAATTGGCATATTATTTCAAAAAACAGGGTAAAAATCCTTTATTAGTAGCCTGTGATATTTATCGACCTGCTGCTATAAAACAATTACAGGTAGTTGGAGAAAAAGCAGAGACTCCTGTATTCGAATATGGTAAAAATGATCCAGTTCTTATTGCAAGAGAAGCATTAAAATTTGCGAAAAATAACAACCATGACATTGTGTTGATAGATACAGCAGGCAGACTTCATATAAATGAAGAATTAATGGAAGAGTTGAATTCTATAAAAAACAAGGTTCATCCGCACGAAATATTATTGGTTGTTGATTCCATGACTGGTCAAGACGCAGTAAATGTAGCCCAGTCTTTCAATGAACAACTAGGTATCGACGGGCTTATCCTTACAAAACTAGATGGAGATACCCGAGGCGGAGCTGCGCTTTCAGCCAAGGCTATAACCGGAAAACCTATAAAATTTTCTGGTATAGGTGAAAAATTAGAAGATCTGGAAGTGTTCCATCCCGATCGTATGGCTAGTCGCATACTTGGTATGGGTGATGTGCTTACTATCATTGAAAGAGCACAAGCAAAGATAGATACGAAGAAAGCACAGGAGATGGAAAAAAAACTCCTTACTCAGTCCTTTACCTTGGATGATTACCTGGAACAACTAGAGCAAGTCAAGAATATGGGTTCATTACAAGATATTTTGTCAATGATACCAGGAATGAATGCAAAAAAGATGAGTGGCATTCAGATTGACGAGAAACAAATACCCAGAACCCAAGCTATTATACAGTCTATGACACCTGAGGAAAGATCCAAGCCATCAATTATAAATGCCAGCAGAAGGAAAAGAATAGCTGCCGGAAGCGGAACTCGTATTCAGGATGTAAATCAATTACTGAAGTCTTATGAGGAACTTAAGAAGCTGATGAAACAAATGACTAGCATGACTAAGGGAATGAAAAAAGGTAAAATTAAGTTTCCTTTTATGTAAGGAGAAAACTATGTGATCAACTGATTTTTATATAATCAGTTTCTAATATATGTACTTGAGTTCATTGGAGGTGAAAATATGGTAAAAATCAGATTAAAGAGACTTGGTGCAAAGAAAAAGCCTTTTTATCGTGTAGTTGTAGCAGATTCTCGCTATCCGAGAAATGGCAGATTCTTAGAAGAGATCGGTTATTATGATCCAAGCGCAAATCCGTCCCAAGTGAAAATTGATATTGAAAAAGCAAAAGCTTGGATAAGCAAAGGTGCACAACCAACAGATACAGTTCGAGCTCTTTTAAAGAAGAATGGTGTACTATAGGAGGCAAAAATATGGAAGATCTTGTAAGCTTTTTAGCAAAACAATTAGTGGATGAACCCGATAAGGTAGAAGTGCAACGTGTGGAGCAAAATAATAGTGTTACAATAGAACTCAGTGTAGCTCCAGATGACATGGGTAAGGTAATCGGCAAACAAGGTCGTATAGCCAAAGCAATCCGTACTGTAGTGAAAGCAGCTTCTCTGAAGGAAGAAAAAAAAGTTAATGTAGAGATTATTTAGGAATGAAAAGCAAATGTCAAAATATCTTGCTGTAGGAATTATACTAAAACCTCAAGGTTTAAAGGGAGAAATTAAAGTAAAACCTTTGACTGATGAGATTACCAGATTTGATGAACTAAAAACTGTATACCTAAAAAATGGGGATTATAAGGAAATACAAATTCAAACTTGCCGGTATAGCAAAGATTTTGTGTTTCTAAAACTAAAAGGTTATGAAACTTTTGAAGCTGTTGAACCACTTCGAAACCAAGAACTTTGGATTCCCAGATATATGGCTAAGATTCTTCCCGAGGATACCTACTTTATTACCGATTTGTTAGACTGCCAGGTAGAAACTTTTACTGGAGAGATACTTGGCAGAATTACAGAAGTTATAGAAACAGGAAGTAATGACGTTTATATTGTTGAAGGCGGTAGCAAAGGTCAAATATTAATACCTGCATTGAAAAAGGTTGTGACAAAAGTTGACCTTTCAAACAAACGTGTAATAGTGGATCTGACTGATATGGAAGGACTGCTCCCAAATGAAGATTGATATTCTTACACTATTTCCTGAGATGTTTGAGACATTTTTGTCTACCAGCATAATAGGAAGAGCAGTTGAAAAAGAACATGTAACCATACGAACTCATAATATACGAGATTTTGCAGCCAATAAACATAAACAGGTAGATGACTACCCATATGGCGGTGGTGCAGGTATGGTAATGATGGTACAACCTTTGTCTGATGCCATCAAATATGTTCTAGACAATTATCATGAAAAAAAACCAAAAACTATATATCTCAGTCCTCAGGGTATAGTATTAACACAGGGATTAGCTCAACAGCTTGCAAAAGAAGATTCCTTGATATTAATTTGCGGTCATTATGAAGGAATTGATCAAAGAGTTATCGATATGTATGTCGATATGGAAATATCCATTGGAGATTATGTACTAACCGGTGGAGAGATACCTGCCATGGTGTTAGTTGATTGTGTTACCCGATTGATCCCCGGGGTTCTTGGTAGTTCTGAATCTATTTTAGAAGAGTCTCATTCCAATAGTCTTTTAGAGTATCCTCAATATACCAGACCTGCTGTATACGACGGAATTGCAGTTCCCGAAGTATTACTATCAGGAAACCATAAAGAAATTGAAAAATGGCGAAAAATACAAAGTCTAAAGAAAACATTGCAAAGTCGACCTGATTTGTTCTTAAAGAAATGCACTGCTACTACCCTCACTGAGGAGGAAAAGAAATTATTGAAAGAGCTTGAAAACATAATAGAATTATAGTTATCCTTATAGGCTTTAGCTAATAAACAACAATTTATAATATAATGAAGTTATATTATATTTAGTTAGATATTACATGTGGTTCAGTTTCCTTTTTACAGGTTATGAATCATTGCTAGAAGGAGGTTAAGAAACCGATGAATATTATAAAAACTATTGAAAAAGAACAATTAAAAGAAAATGTACCACAGTTTTCGGTTGGTGATACAGAAAGAGTTTATGTAAAGGTAGTAGAAGGCAGCCGCGAAAGACTTCAAGCCTTTGAAGGAACAGTTATTCAGAAAAAAGGCGGAGGCATAAGCGAAATTTTTACTGTTAGAAGAATATCCTATGGTATAGGAGTAGAACGGACATTTCCGCTTCATTCTCCCAGAATAGATCGCGTTGAAGTTGTCCGAAAGGGAAAAGTACGACGTGCAAAGCTGTTCTATCTGCGAGATAGAGTGGGTAAATCTGCAAGAATTAAGGAAAAACAAACAAACAGATAGTGTTTATGGGGCTGGTAACAGTCCCATATTCCATTATAAGCAAGTATAAAGGCAGAGGTACATCATGGACAAATATAAAACCTGTATAGAGTATGAAAAAAAGAATAATACAAAAGGTAATTCAGGAAGCGATTCTATCTTTGTGACCAGAACCCGAAAAGAACGAAAAATGAATGAAAATAGCAAAAAGAAATCAACTAAGGAAGCATGGGAATGGTTTCAGGCAATTCTGGTTGCTTTAGTACTGGCATTGTTGATACGTACTTTTATATTTGAGATAATTATTGTAGATGGAGATTCCATGCTTCCGACATTAAAAGATAAAGATCGGGTATTTGTTAACAAGTTAATTTATTTCGTTAGTGAGCCCAAATTAGGAGATATGATTATCTTTAAAACACCTGAAGACAATAAAACCAATTATGTCAAGCGTATTATAGGTTTGTCCGGAGACAAAGTTAGAATTGAGAAGGGAATTGTTTATCTAAATGATAAACCTTTGGACGAACCTTATGTATTGGAACTTCCATCATACGATTTTCCAGAAGTAACTGTTCCTAAAGATTGTTTTTTTGTACTGGGAGATAACAGAAACGGAAGTAAAGACAGTCGAGATCCATATGTCGGATTTGTGCCCCAAGAAAACTTGGTGGGAAAAGCAATTTGGAGAATTTGGCCATTAGATCAAATTTCTGTTCTGGAATAGAAAGACCAACTATTAAAAGTCAAGTCCTAAAATGAAACTTCTTGGATTAAGTGCAGGAAAGGACTTTAGATATTTTTGAACCTTGATAATTGCATGACAAACAGAGCACCTCAAGGAGCTGCTCTAAAAATAGCTATGAGCAGTTAGACTATGCCTGACTGACAAAAGACAGGTTTGCTTTTACCAGGTGGAAAATGACCCTTGTCAGCTTCTTTGCAGCATGGGAAACGGCCACATTGTAGGCTTTACCATCTTCGCACGAGTGGACGTCATCTGTCCTGACTGGTAGACTGAAGGCTCTAATCCGGCATAGGTGAGCACCTGCTCCGCAGAATCAAAGCTTGTAAAGTTTTCTGTTTCTGCAATGATGATGGCAGCCATTCGGTAAGAAATGCCTGGTATGGTCATGATTGGGCTGTGCAGGGAATCCACAATTGGATTGATTTTAGATTCCACCTGTTTAATCTGTTTTTCTATCATTTGAATCAGTTCAATGGTCTGTTGTAATTCAAGTGACTTCACTTCACTGAAAGATCCAAGAGAAACTCTGGCTGCGTTACGGATTTCAACTGCCTTCTCCTTACCATAACGGCCTTTTGAGGCACTTGCAAGAAGATTTGTAAGGCGGGTAAGATGACAGTCAGCAATGGCTTTGGCATTTGGCAATTCAGAAAGTAAAGTGTAAACAGAAGTTATATGCAGCGATGGAACCAATTTTTCCAATTCAGGAAAGAGGAGGACACAAAGTCTAACATAAGAAGTTTTCAGTCTGGAGCAATCCTGAACGAGAGAAAAACGGTATGTTAGCGTAAAATTACTGTAGGGATTTAGAGTAATAAATTACCATAAAAATTGAAAAGAAGATGTCAGCCTGTTAAGATATGGATTGTGAAAAAAAACCTAACAGAAAGGATGACATCTTCTATGT
>JAAZHD010000172.1 GCA_012510895.1 Clostridiales bacterium | reverse complement strand
TACAGGCATCAGGATAAGAGCTGAAGTAAATGAAGTACTTTACAGCAGAGTAAAAAAGTTTGTGCTGCCTGTTTAATAAACTATGCCCAAGGGTACTATAATAAGCATAAGGATGTTAAGGATTTAAGGAGGCATGTGTTATGAGAGTAGAAGTAGATCAAGATTTATGTATCAGTTGCGGATTGTGTATCAGTATTTGTGAGGAAGTATTCTCCTGGAATGATGATGAAAAGGCACAAGCCATTCCTGACGATGTTCCGGAGGAACTGGAGGATCAGGTCGCTGAAGCAATTGAGAGCTGCCCTACAGAAGCTATAAAAGAGGTATGACATGCTGCATTAATAACTTATACATAAGAAAACCACTGCAATAATTGCAGCGGTTTTTAATTTATGAGCTAAAAATTGGTCTTTTCCTCTAAATACTGTACTAAGTTGTCTATGGGGATGCGAGTTTGTTCCATGGTGTCCCTATCTCTTACTGTTACGGTTTGGTCTTCAAGTGTATCAAAATCTATTGTGATACAGTAAGGTGTGCCTATTTCATCCTGCCGTCTGTATCGCTTACCGATACTGCCGGTTTCGTCATAGTCGGCATTAATCTTTCCTATCAGCTTACGATAGAGTTCTTCTGCCGGTTCTCTCAGTTTTTTGGTTAAAGGCAGAACGGCAGCCTGATAGGGCGCCAAAGCCGGATGCAGCTTAAGCACTACTCGTAAATCGCCGTTATCCAATTCTTCTTCATGGTAGGCCTCGGACAGGAAAGCCAGCAACACGCGATCTGCACCAAGGGATGGTTCAATAACATAAGGAATATATCGTTCGTTGGTAACAGGGTCTACATAATGCAGGTTTTCACCTGAATGAGTTTCATGCTGCTTCAGATCATAGTCAGTACGGTTTGCAATGCCCCATAGTTCACCCCAGCCAAAGGGAAACGAATATTCGATATCAGTAGTAGCTGTACTGTAATGGGAAAGTTCTTCTTTAGAATGGTCCCTCATTCTGATATGTTCTTCTGCAATACCTAAACCCAGCAGCCATTTTCTGCAAAACTCGCGCCAATACCGGAACCATTCCATATCTTCACCGGGTTTGCAGAAAAATTGCAGTTCCATCTGTTCAAATTCTCTGGTGCGGAAAATAAAGTTTCCGGGGGTAATTTCATTTCTGAAGGATTTCCCAATCTGTCCTATGCCAAAGGGGATCTTTTTTCTGGTAGTACGCTGTACATTTTTAAAGTTCACAAAAATTCCCTGGGCGGGTTCCGGTCGAAGATAGAGCTGGGATTGAGAATCTTCTGTCACCCCCTGAAATGTTTTGAACATCAGATTAAACTGACGTACAGAAGTGAAATTGGATTTACCGCAATCAGGGCAGGAAATATTGTTATCCTTAATGAACTCATCCATTTTGCTTAAGGACCAGCCGTCGATCGTCCCTATTTCCTGTTGGTTTTTAGCAGCATAGTCTTCTATTAATTTGTCTGCACGAAAACGGGCTTTACATTCCCTGCAGTCCACTAATGGGTCGTTAAAACCGCCTACATGGCCGGAGGCAACCCATGTTTGGGGATTCATAAGAATAGCGGAGTCTAAGCCTACATTGTAGGGGTTTTCGTGGATGAATTTTTTCCACCAGGCTCTCTTTATATTGTTTTTCAATTCGACTCCCAGAGGGCCGTAATCCCAACTGTTAGCAAGACCTCCGTAAATTTCAGAGCCCGGGAAAATAAAACCTCTGCTTTTACATAAGGCAACAATTTTGTCCATTTTGTTTTCTATTGTCATAGTACATATGCTCCTTTTAAATACTATAAATTATTAAAGTCTTTCATCCCGGTAAGGGACGAAAGACTTATCTTCCGCGGTTCCACCCTTATTG
>JAAZHD010000171.1 GCA_012510895.1 Clostridiales bacterium | reverse complement strand
CTTGTAACTGTTCCCACCAAAAGCCTGCATAATTTTGCATTGTTGAGGTAGTTTTGAATTATGGTCTTAATTTCGTTAATCATATCATCACTTCCAAACTCATTGTATGAACCGGAATAAACTCATGAGTGACCGACTTTACAATTAGTCTTTTGTTTAGGTCAATATCTTCTATCTGACCGTAAAAGCTCGTTCCCGCTCTTACTCTCACATCACCAAGACAGTCCAGCTCCAAGGTTTCAACCTCCCTGTTATAAAGCTGCAGGAGTGTATCGACCTTCGACTTGGCCTGTGAGGGATTGACATTTTTATCAAGTACCTCAAAATACTGCAGGAGGCCATATTTAGCTATGGAGCCACTGTCCTTAGTGATATAGACATCTCTTTTGCCGGTAGTTTCGTTGTCAGAAACTATCTTTATTTGGTTATAAAAATTGTCGTCAATCGATTTTTCGTATTTGTAATCATAAGACAAGCTTTCATCACCCAAAACTAAATCCAGCTGCAATTCCTGCAGATCTCTTATTGTCAAACTGCCGAATTCATCCCTTAAGCAATACCATTTTCCTGTATTCATCAGTGTGTCGCTTATGGCAGTGTAAATTATATCCAGCCAGGTCTTGTCGTCCTGGACGCTAACCGGCAGTTTATAGCCGGTACCGGTTAGGCTCCCTACCCTAAGGCCGAAATAGTTGCACATCTTCCGAACAAGGCTATCAATGGTATCGTTCTTCACCATAATCGTATCTTTTGCTTTGCAATATCTTAGTTGGTCATAAGCCGTTACTGTTATCTCTTTACCTTTGTTCCTGCTTGCTTTAAACACATAACCATAAAAAATGTTAGTGTCATCATACTTAAACCTCACTACATTGCCATTTTTGATAACCAGGTCATCGTCTATATAAGAAAACTCGAGCTTGCTACATCCGTCATTCAGTTTATCTGTGTATGATACGGCCTTGACAAGCTCGCTTATCTCATAAATTTTATTATCAACTTCAACTAAGAATTCCATCATAAAGGTATCACCAACTTTTGCCCCGGGTATATAAGGTTAGGGTTTTTAATTTTATCCCTGTTAGCATTGAATATCTTGGGATATTGGGCTCCGTTCCCGTAGTATTTCTTTGCTATAGCCCAGAGAGTATCGCCTGGCCGCACAACATACACCCCATTTGATTTTGGGTTAACTTTAGGTGTCGTGGCCTCTTTCTTAACGGTTGCTTTGTTTGATTGCACTACAACAACGGATTTTTTACCATATTCCATGTATTCCAAAAGCTTAAACGAGACATGTTTATCCCCTTCCTCCCCCGCTTTTTCGGTTATGGTCAGTTCTTCTATCAAGACAAGGGTATTTATATCGTCACCAATGCCATTGCTAGCGATAAACCTCACTGGGGCTTTCTCGTTTCTCCACTGCTCAAAAAGCCGCAAATAAAAGTCTGGATCCCGGAAGCCTCCGGCAGTCTCAACATAATGCAAGGGCCGATGAGGGAATTCTGCTTCAAAACTATACTCCTTCAACTCCATGTGGGCGGGGATGGCAATTTGGCCAAGTTTCAATATTTCGTATTTCTGGTTCGCTTGGACGCTGGTTGTTTCTATCTGTTCGGGATTGACCGGAAGCCTATATGTGACCCCGTCCTTGTCGAAAAATACTGCGTAACTCATGCATATACCCCCTCTGCGGCCATAGCGATTTCTTCCTGGAGTATCTTTCTTATACGGCCAGCCACCTTATCAGCGTCAGCTGTTTCATGTACATCTCCAAATTGTACTGTTATATTAGGCGCCAGGGTAGCAGTGGTAAATTTGTTGATGTAATCTCTTTCAGCGATGTCACGCAGGTATTTAAGGTCCTCGTCTGACATCTCAACTTCAAGTTTTCCGTTTTTACCGGTGCCCTTAATGGTTCCGGGATCGAACGGCGAGAATTCCGGCAGATGCGACACTGCCGCTTTTTCCGCATTAGCTTTGGCTTCTGCCTGAGCTTCAGATATTTTCAACTGCCTTTCAGCTGCAGAAGATATAGCATCAGCTTTCATTTGATCCAGTTTTCGGTCTCTCTCGGCCATGCCAGCTTCAATATCTGCTATATACTTTTCCAAGCCTTGCTGCCTAGCCTGTTTAGCGGCTTCATTTTCAAGCTGGGCCGTAGTGCCGAAGGTTACTTCCTGGATAAGGTCAATACTGACACCAGGGATTTTATTCAGCGCGGATATGAACCCGTTTATAATGCTGATTGCTCCATTAACCATATTTTGAAGGATCATCAGGACTTTTGCTTTCATGTCGCCCATGAAGTTAGCAATATTCACGCCAGCGGTCATAAAGGCAATCTGTAGCTTATTAAACAGATCCATTACCCAGTACACGCCGGTCATAAAACCGATTTTAACCCAATCCCAAGCAGTCAGAATTGCGTTCATGGCAATCATCCAGGCTATTTTTATACCACCTACTGATTGTATCCATTTGTAGATAACCCCGATAAGAATACCTATACCGACAGCAATCCATGTATATGGACTCTTAAATAACCCAATAATTAATTTTCTATTAGCAGCATCAGCAAGCCATTTTCTAGCCGCTAAAATTTTCATAGCTGAAGCATAAAATAATGCGCCAGCTGCTACTCCATAAAATATAGGCTCAAGTGTTTTCCAATTATCTCCTATCCATTGTGCTCCTTTTGCTATAGTTTGTATAAGAGGCAGGAATGTTTCTAACAAACTATTCTGTATGATGGTCCAGGCTTGCCCGAATGTCATCGGCATATTCCTGAATTGCTCATCAACCTTACCGGCCGCATCTAACAATGCATTCTTTACAACATCAGCAGTAATTTGACCCTCCGCTGCCAAATTCCTTATTTGACCAATGGGAACTTTCATGTAGTCCGCAATAGCCTGAATGATATTGTGTGCTGCCTCAAATACAGCATTCAATTCTTCGCCGCGGAGCACACCGGAACCCAAGGCCTGTGTGAGCTGCAGGCTGGCGGATCTTATTTCTTCTTGGCTTGTACCAGCTATTACAAACATCTTGTTGAGAGTTTCAGCGAATGCTATCATTTCCTGATT
>JAAZHD010000170.1 GCA_012510895.1 Clostridiales bacterium | reverse complement strand
GTTTTGAGTTTAATACTATAAGTCCGGCATCCCTGTGACAAGACCCCTACCTTGACTTCATTTCCCTGATTTTTATTTCCGGTTTTGGGATCTTGTAGTTTTTTACTGTTTCATGCATCCTGTCCAAAGATTCATGAAAATGTTCCAATGCTCTTTCATTCAGCCATCTTTTAAATAGTTTTTCCTTTCTGCTTACATCGCTTGTATCCTTAACACATAGATATATAAATCCTCTCATATACTTTACAGTTTCAGTATCTGACTCTCTCACCCTTAGGCGGTACTGCCTGCCAAGGTATCTGACTGATTCTCCGCTTAAGTATTCAAGCTTTGTACACCTGACGGGTTGAAATTCCCTGAAATAATTTATATGCTTATGTATCCACTCGCCTTTTTGTTTTACAAAATTTTCAATAGCCTCAAGGGGTACATTTTTATTAGCTGAAACCCATATGCTCATATCAGGTTTTATGCGCAGGTTAATGTTTTTAACATTCTTCCTTGTCAGTTCAAAAGTTATTTCACTTTTCCCGTATTTTACTGTATGTTTTGCCATCATATCACCTTTTAGTATCCCTGCAGTGCCGCATATTTTTTATCTATCCTGTTATTTCGTAAATAAGTATTATTTCCTTCTGAGAGAAACCAACTTGACAATGAAAAAAATAAGTATGGCAAACATTAAAAATAAAAACACCGGTGTGTAGTAAACTGGCAATGGTTTTGGCCTTGATGAACAGACGGTCAAATATGAGAAATTTACAACTATAAGTAATTTAACTGTACCCAACAAATTCTTCAATGTACGGTATACTTCTTCCTTATTTCCTTCTGTTACAGTTATGCCTATATTCCAGATTTGGGAGAATCTTTCAATTATGGACATTCCGGCATACATAATTAATGAAATGACAGGAAGCACAATTAAAGAGCCCTTATTTGTCATCCTGGTGATCTCTCCGGCAGTGTTATAGTGTCCCGGTATTTCATCAGGAATATTCGGCCATGCAATCATCAGGTACAATACCAAACCAAAAAGGCAGAGCAAACAAATAAATTCCACGAAAACATCATATCTGCTTCTTGCTATTTTCATGATGCATAGCCCCTTCAGAATCATATATTAATACTATACACCAGACAGTAAAAAAAATCAGCAATAAGATGGTTATTATATGCTTAAGCTTACTTTTGTGCCGCAGCTTCCGGATACAACTATGTCTTCGCCTATTTCTGCTGCGTTTTCCGTAAGTTTCAGCTTGCCTGCCAAGCCTGAAAGTACAATGCTTCCGCTGTAACCTATTACTATATCAACTGATTCCAGCCTCCCATCCCTCCAGGACAGGGACAGGGTGTGGCCTCCTTTTGTTTTTATGCCTTTCACACTGCCGCTGGGCCATGCCGGAGGAAGGGCACGAAGCAGATGAACCTTGCCGCCCCAGCACTGTACGAAGGCCTGGATGACAGCCTCCACAGCCCCTAAATTCCCATCTATCTGAAAAATTCGCGGCGGATGCAAATCCAGGAGACTTACCGTGGCGAAATCAGTAAGCAGGCAATATAGATGGTTCCAAAGCTGATCCCCCTGACCGATCCGCGCAAAGAGACATGCCGTCCATGCCCTGCTCCAGCCGGTATGTCCTCCACCCTGGGATAACCTGTACAGTAGCGACTTTATTGCAGCTTCATACTGAGCAGGTCTGTCTATGGGATTAAAAATATCAGAGGGGAAAAGGCCGTAAAGGTGAGACAGGTGGCGGTGTCCCGGCTCTGCTTCATCACGTTCTTCATCCCATTCAAGCAGCCTTCCGTCAGAGCCGATTTTAAAAGGCGGAAGTGTGTTTTTGATTCTCTTCCACTTTTCCCTGGCCTCCTCGTCTATTCCCGATATTTCAGCAGACTTAATCGCATACCCGAGGGCATCATAAACAAGCTGTACATCCATGGCAGCCGAGATTCCTATGCTTACCGGCCAAAAGCCCGTCCCCGCAAACCTGTTCTCAGGCGACTGGCTGGGCATGATCTGATATGTGCCGGTTTCATCTTTCACCAGATAATCCTCAATAAATAAAGCTGTTTCCTTAAAAAAGGGATATGCTCTGTTTTTCAGAAAATCCATATCACCGGAATACTCATAATGATTCCAGAAATGCTGTGCTATCCACGGGGCTGCACCAACCCAGACAGCCCAGCCGTAAGCCTCCGGAGTAGACCTCCCCCAGGCGTCAGTTGAATGGGGCAGCCATATGCCCCGGCAGCCGTAAAGATCATATGCAGCCTTCTTAGCATGGGGCACAAAACGTTCAATATATTTAATAAGCGCCTCTGCACACTCAGGCATATTGGTTGCTTCGGCCATCCAGTAATTCATCTGCAGATTTATATTGAGATGATAATCGCATTGCCACGGCGGATCAATTTTATGGTTCCACTTGCCCTGCAGGTTGGCAGGCAGTTCCCCGCATATGGAGGATGACGCCAAAAGGTATCTTCCGAAATTGAAATACAGAAGTAAAAGGCCGGGATCCTCGGCTCCGTACCGCACTTGCAT
>JAAZHD010000169.1 GCA_012510895.1 Clostridiales bacterium | reverse complement strand
GGCCAAGAATGTGATTGGTTCATTCTATCAGCCTGAATATGTGCTGATGAATATTTCAACTTTAAGAACCCTTCCGAAGCGGGAACTGTCTTCCGGCATGGCAGAACTTATTAAACACGGCATCATCCGGGACTGTGAGTTTTTAGGCTGGCTGGAAGAAAATATGCATGATCTCATGAAACTTAACACATCAAAGCTGATACAGGGAGTCTGCCGCTCCTGCGAAATCAAAGCAGATGTGGTGGGACAGGATGAAAAAGAGCAGGGTTTTCGGGCAATATTGAATTTCGGCCATACCATCGGCCATGCCATAGAGGCAGCTGCAGGATACGGAACCTATACCCACGGAGAAGCCGTTGCCATAGGCATGATGGTGGAAGCCCGGATTGGCTCCATTGTAAATCCCTCTGCCGTTAGTACGGACTATCTGCTGAGAATTGAAAATATACTTAAGGCAGCCGGACTGCCCGTCAGACTGCCGGATTTAGAACCTGCATCTTTATTGGAATGGATGCAGCGTGACAAAAAGAACAGAGACGGCAGAATAGGCTTTGTACTGCCCGCAGGTTCCGGCAGGGTAGAATTATTCCATAATATAAGCAATGAAATAATCTTAAAAGCAATCAGGGAATTAAAAGGGTAAATGACAGTTAATATCGGTAGAACGGCAAAACGGCAGGTATGTAAAAATAATCTATTAAACGGAGGACTGTAGCATGGTAATTGTAATGAAACCTCAAGCAAGGAAAGAAGACATTACAGGCGTCGAAAAACTGTTAAAAAGCATGGGTTTTGACGTCCACATTTCTGAAGGTTCCGAACGCACCATAATCGGTGTCATAGGCGACAAACGTCTGCTGGCAGACACACCGCTGGAACTCCTTCCAGGTGTTGATCGAATGGTGCATATTGTGGAGCCTTATAAGCTGGCAGGAAGAGCATTTCATCCGGAAAACACAGTAATTAAAATCGGCAATGAGGAGATCGGCGGCAATAAGGTGGCAGTTATGGCAGGACCCTGCGCCGTGGAAAGCGGGGAGCAGCTGCTTAATACTGCCCGATTCCTGAAATCTCAGGGCGTTGGCTTTTTAAGGGGCGGCGCTTTTAAACCCCGTTCCTCTCCCTATTCCTTTCAAGGCCTTGAAGAAGATGGTCTTAAAATTCTGGCTGAAGCCCGTGACGAAACCGGACTTCTTCTTGTGTCTGAAGCCGTATCTGAACGTACCCTGGAACTGGCCGCCAAATATGTGGATGTGATACAGATCGGTGCCAGAAATATGCAGAATTTTGCCCTTCTTAGGGAAGCAGGCAGAATGAAGCTTCCGGTTGTTTTAAAGCGGGGTCTTTCTGCCACCATTGAAGAATGGCTTAACGCAGCTGAATACATTATGAATGAAGGCAACTACAATATAATTCTGTGTGAAAGAGGAATCCGCACCTTTGAAACCTATACCAGGAACACACTTGACTTAAGCAGCATCCCATCTGTTAAGGAATTAAGCCATCTGCCGGTCATTGCCGATCCAAGCCATGGTACCGGACGTTGGAACCTGGTTGCTCCAATGAGCCGGGCAGCAATAGCCGCAGGTACAGACGGGTTGCTGGTGGAAGTGCATCCCTCCCCCAAGGAGGCCTTGTCTGACGGACCCCAGTCGCTTAATTTTACAAGCTTCGCCAGGTTAATGGATGATATACGGAACATTGCCGGATTCCTGGGACGGGAGAGTTAAGATATGGAGCAGAAAACGATTTTAATTGTTGGTCTGGGACTGATCGGCGGTTCACTGGCCAAAGCCCTCCGCCGCACAAATCCCCATTTCAGAATTTATGCAGCTGACAATAGTCCGGATAACCTTAGTATGGCTTTAAAGGAAGGAGTCATAGAGCAGAAAGCTGATTCAGATCTGGCAAAAATCGCGCCTGAAGCAGATATAATCTTTCTGTGCACACCTATTAACACAATCCCTGATATCTTAAGAAAAATCAGCGGAGCGGCCAGACCGGGTGCAATCATAAGCGATGTGGGAAGCATAAAATCAAGTATAATGCAGGCAGCCGAGCAGATTTTGCCGAAAAATGCGTACTTTATCGGCGGACACCCTATGGCGGGGACGGAACGCTCAGGTTATTCTGCCAGTATGGCACATCTTTTTGAAAATGCCTACTATATATTAACACCGCAGAAGGAGACTCCGCCGGCTGTTCTGGAAGAATTTAAAAATCTGATATCATCTACCGGTGCCCTGCCCCTTATCCTTGATCCTCTGACCCATGACCAAAGGGTAGGTGCCGTAAGCCATCTGCCCCACATTATTGCTTCTGCCCTGGTAAACACCGTAAGCGATCTGGACGGCTCGGAGCATGATATCCAAAAACTTGCTGCAGGCGGATTTAAGGATATTACCCGGATTGCCTCTTCCAATCCGGCCATGTGGCGGGATATATGTCTGGCTAACAGGGATCAGATTCTGCCCTTATTACGCTTAATGATCCGCAATTTGTATGAGTTCGGACAGAGTTTGGAAAAAGGTGACGAAAGGCAGATGGAAGCCTTTTATGAAAAAGCCAGAAGCTACCGGAATCAGATTCCTTCATCCAAAAGCCTCTTTCTGCTGCCCTATTATCAGATATATGTTGATGTGGAGGACAAACCCGGAATCATGGGATATGTTACCGGCATTCTGGGCAGCCATAATGTGAACATCAAAAATATCAGGATTATAAACAGCAGGGAAAATGAACCGGGTTGTCTGGTACTGTCCCTGGATGACCAGGCGGCACAGAAAAAGGCAGTGGAGCTGTTAAACAGGGCGGGCTGCAGGGCTTACACGGATACTGAAGATTAGGATCAAAAGCCGGACCTGGTAAAGGCTGACTGAATACAAGGAGGAATATAATGAGAATTGAAATCACGCCGGCAAGGCAGTTGGTCGGAGAGGTAAAGATTCCCGGAGATAAGTCCATCTCCCATCGCGGTGTAATGTTCGGCGCCCTCTCCAGGGGAGAAACCAGACTGTCCCGCTTTTTACCGGGAGATGATTGTTTAAACACCATAAAGGCTTTTCAAAGCATGGGCATAGATATAAAGGTCAAAACAGATGATAAGAATGAAACCATAGTTGAGATTCAGGGAAAGGGCCTCAGGGGGCTTAAGAAACCCGATTCAGTAATACAGGCAGGCAATTCCGGCACCACAGCCCGGCTGATGGCGGGAATCCTGGCAGGTCAAAGTTTCCCTTCTGTATTAGACGGAGACGCTTCATTGCGCAAACGGCCTATGGACAGGGTTGTGGATCCGCTCAGCAAAATGGGCGGCGTTTTCGACCCTCCAGGCAACCGCCTTCCTCTTCATATAAAAGGAGCCGGCAGCCTCAGAGGCATTGAATACACCCTTCCGGTAGCCAGCGCCCAGGTAAAATCAGCCATCATATTTGGCGCCCTGTACGGAGATTCACCCACAATCATCCATCAGCCTGCCTTGTCACGGGACCATACGGAAATCATGTTCAAACAGTTCGGCGGACAAATAGAACAAAACGACCTCAGTATAAAGGTTTATCCCGCTGAAGAATTATACGGGCAAAACATAAGAATACCAGGGGATATATCCTCTGCTGCCTTTTTTATAACAGCATCCCTGCTTGTTCCCGGCTCCAGTATAACCATGAAGGAGATTGGCATTAACCCAACCCGTTCCGGTATTCTTGAAGTATACCGGCAGATGGGCGGAAAAATTAGTGTTGAAAATTTAAACGGAGCCCATGAACAAGCAGGAGAACCTGCGGGAGACATCACTGCATCCTTCTCTGACTTGAAGGGAGTTGAGGTGGGCGGATCTATGATTCCCCGCCTCATAGATGAAATCCCCATTCTCGCACTGGCTGCAACCCAAGCAAGGGGTACTACCATTATCAAGGACGCAGCAGAGCTTAAGGTAAAGGAATCAAACCGGATAGACCTTATTGTACGTACATTAAAGGCTCTAGGCGCAGACATAGAGCCTACAGAGGACGGCATGGTTATAAACGGTCCAACCCCCTTAACCGGTACAAACATTACATGTGAAATGGATCACCGCATAGCCATGATGGGGGCTATAGCCGGTCTGACAGCAAGAGGCAGAACCGTCATTGCCGACGGACAATGGGCAGATGTCTCCTTCCCGGGATTCTTCAGAATAATAGAATCACTTAAATCATAAGAAAATAAAGCTTTCCTTAAGATAACCTTAGTATTAGAACAACTGCAAGTATTAAGAATATTATCAGGGCAATTCCCCATGCCAGGTTGCTTTTACGGAAAAAGTAAATCTTCATCAAAAATAACCCCTTACAAGAAAGATATGCAAGGGGGTGTTTTTTTATTATTATATTTGCAGTTATTCCGATAATCAGAACCTGATCTGACTAAGATCGTAAGGAGGCTCCTGATTTACATAGTAGTCAAGCGAATTGGCAAACAAGAGATTGGCATGGGCTCGCCATGTTACCATCGGAGGCCGGCTGGGGTCATTATTTGGAAAATAATTTTCCGGCAGGGCAGTGCCCAGTCCTTTTTTAAAGTCTCTCTCGTATTCCAGCATTAAGGTCTCTGCATCGTATTCAGAATGGCCTGTTATAAAAAGCTGCCTGCCGTCCTTTGAACTTACTATATAGATTCCGGCTTCTGAAGAATCCACCAGGATCTCCAGCTCGGGATGCTTCTCGATATCCTGGCGCCGTACTTCCGTATAGCGGGAATGAGGCACATAGAAGACGTCATCAAAGCCCCGAAGCAGCTTTACATTCTTGCGGGTAACCTTGTGGGGGTATACTCCGAAAAGCTTTTTTTCCAATGGATATTTCGGAATGCCGTAATGATGGTAGAGACCTGCCTGGGCGCCCCAACAGATATGGAGGGTGGAAGTTACGTTGTGTAACTTCCAGTCCATAATTTCCTTCAATTCATCCCAATAGTCCACTTCCTCGAAAGGAAGGGTTTCCACCGGAGCACCGGTGATTATCATGCCGTCAAAGGTTTCATTCTTCACGTCTGAAAAAGTGCGATAGAATGCCAGCAGATGTTCCTGAGAGGTATTTTTTGAAACATGACTTTTGGGATGCAGCAATACCACATCTACCTGCAAGGGGGTATTCCCGATAAGTCTAAGCAGCTGAGTTTCAGTCACAACCTTTGTTGGCATCAAATTTAAGATACAAATTTTTAAGGGTCTTATATCCTGGGTAGTTGCCCGCTTTTCCGTCATTACAAATATATTCTCGCTCTCCAGGATTTGTTTGGCAGGTAAGTCGTCTGGTATATTTACCGGCATTTTATCACTCCGTCATTTATGATCTAAGATGCTTTAGTTTTCGATTCATTGGTTTCCGTTACTTAACAACTATATTCAGAATACGTCCCGGCACATAGATGACCTAAAAAATGCTTTTTCCTTCAAAGAAGCCAGCTATTTTCTCATCTTTCAAGGCAGTTTCCTT
>JAAZHD010000168.1 GCA_012510895.1 Clostridiales bacterium | reverse complement strand
CAAAACTGAAAACTCCATTTTCATATGACGAGGGTATTGTTCCGGTTAAGAAACCTTCGTCATCTACTGACCAAACCTTAAGATCTTTTCTGTTTGTGCGTATGGATATTCTTGCCTTGATAACTTCACATTCTATAGGACCGGTGCCTGAATCCAGCAAAGCGGTTTCGTCTTCATTGTATTTACTGCCTGCATTATCGGCCAGCCCTACGGCAGTCAGCAATAAATTCTGACTGTTGTTGATCGGATCCTTGGTCAGCGTGCTTATTGCAATGGTTGCGAACTCTGTTTCTGCTTTTATTGTAAGATCATTTAGTTTAATCTCATCCTGCTTTCCTACCATGCCGTATACAACCTTGGTATTATCAGTATCAATCCATCCATATTGTTTCTCCCAGCTGCGGAAGAGCTGCCCGGTATCAGACAGGACTTCACCTTTATCATGATCAACAATCTTCTCATCGTAATTAATGGTAATATCCTGAACTTCCTGACTCCTGGGCAAAACAGTGCCGAATTTATGCTGTTCACTGGTTAAGGGTATAGCTGCCATTTCTGTATACGACTTCATTCCTAATTCAGGATTGTCTATATCCTCTATCTTCATGCCTACACTGGTATTGCCGGTCTTTACATCCCCGCGTCTCATCATTAATGCCGCATGATAAAACAAACCGTATTTTGCAGGATCGTTATAGGTGTCAAATATACCCCGATAGTATGAATTCCCAATCACCAGATCCCTTCCAATCTTTCTGGTAACAAATTCATCCATATTGCTGCCATAACGATAGGTATGGATTGTAAAACCAGCCCAATCCTGCAGCAGCCCCACAGCTGCAAGGTATAAAGTGCATTCTGCCCGCCACTTATTTGGCCAGGGTTCATCCCATTCCGAAACAAAATAAGGTTTATCAAGCACTCTTGAAAAAGTCAGTTTGTCTACAATTGTTGTCTTTGAACCTGTCATGATCCTGCTTTCAAACTTTCTCTGGTCGCCGAACCACCAATATGCATGAGAATCTACAAAATCCGTTATCAATTGAGTGGAGAGTAAATTAGGATTAATAGCCCAGTTTGTACCGGTTATAGGTATTTTAACTCCGATAGACCGCATATGTTCTGTCAATTCCAAATAATAGGCCTCCTGCACTTCTCTTTTAAATGCAAGTATATTGCTGTCCATTTCTTCAAAATTAATTTTTCCTTCAGAGAGTTTAATGCCCTTTTCTTCTGCCCACCGGCGATATCTCTTCTCAAGATTGGATCGGTAAGGCTCAAGTACTATCGGAAACCTTTCATGATGGAATAAATCGTTTTCATTTGTGATTTCGCACAGAACAATAGCAGGTTCATCCTTATATGCAAGTTTAGTATAAGGATTATAATGGTTCCATATCTGATCGCAAAATTCCTTTTGCAGCTCAATCATAGTTCTGTCAAAGTTTGAATACGGCTTGCCTGCATCTCCAAGTTCCTTAGAGCCGTATATGCCGTCACCGGACTTAAATCTTCTGTATGTGAGCAGATCCAGGTAAATATATATTCCTTCTTCTTTTAAACAGTAAATCAGATAATCCAGGCGATCCAGGCTCTCAGGATCCAGGCTTCTTGTATTGTTGCTGAATTTCCCCTTGGCAAACTGGAATATGTTAGGTGTGGACCATTCAGCATCCAGCTGATGAAAGCGCACTATGTTAATACCGGTTTTGGCCAGTCTCTTAGCCACTTTACGGCTATATTCATGGGGCGGAAAATTGGCTCCGCTGTTAAAGTTTGTGCCCCAGAATTTCATTTCAGTGCCGTCCTGAAACACAAATCTATTACCCTGTACCGTCATAAAGCCGTGCTTCCCCGCAGGCTTTTCATGCTCGAAAACATGAGAAATGTCGATGGGCATGTCATCCCATGGAAGAACATAAGGTACATATTTTTTGCCGTCTTTAATATATGCTTTCATAATCGCCACCTCATTTTTTTATTAAGATGTGATCCGACATGGATAGACTTAAATTATTTCAATATTGAGTATTTTGCACAGATCTTTCAATTCGGCTGTATTGTCCCCATAGGTTACAATATAGTGCTGGCACATTACCTTCTGAGCAAAGTCATCCACCGGTGTATCCAGTATTACTTCAATACTGGGCAGCTGAGGTGATGGCTGATCCCAGCCTACTTCTTCCCAGCTTCTCGGCTTAACTGCCTCTCCTGTAACT
>JAAZHD010000167.1 GCA_012510895.1 Clostridiales bacterium | reverse complement strand
GGATGAAGCCCTGCTGCCACCAGACCGGCAATAAGAGCCATGTCTACCATAAGAAAAGCGCCAATTTCATCAGCAATTTCCCGGAACCTGGCAAAATCAATAAAACGGGGGTATGCGCTGGCACCGGCTACAATCATTTTAGGTCTGTGTTCCCTGGCTAATCGGGCAACTTCATCGTAATCAATAAAACCGGTTTCAACATCCACCCAATAGGGGACAATATTAAAATATTTACCGGAAATATTTACAGGGCTCCCATGGGTCAGGTGTCCCCCATGGTTCAGGTTCATGCCTAAAATGGTATCTCCGGGATTTAACACTGCGAAATAAACAGCAGTATTTGCCTGGGCACCGGAATGGGACTGAACATTTACATGTTCCGCGCCGAAAATTTTCCTGGCCCGGTCTATGGCCAGTTTTTCAACTACATCAACAAATTCACATCCGCCATAATACCTTTTCCCCGGATATCCATCCGCATATTTATTGGTTAAATGGGAACCCATAGCGGCCATAACCGCCGGACTGACAAAGTTTTCAGATGCTATGAGTTCTAAATGACTTTGCTGACGCTGCAATTCCTGTTCCATAGCCGAAGCTGTTTCAGGGTCAATCATGGATATTTCTCTAAAATCGATCATTTTTGGCTCCTTTACAATCTTAGAATGTATATAAAATATATAGCGTTTATGAATTATTCTTTATTATAGCTATATTGGACATTATTTACAAGAAATTTTTCAGGTGTATAAAAACAGTCAGCTGAATATCAGCTGACTGTTCCTTGTGACTATACGCAATTTTTCTGTGTTATACAGTTTCAAGCATTTTGACCAATTCGCCTTTAGGTCTGGCCCCTATTGCCTGGTTCACTACTTCTCCGTCCTTGAATAAAATCAGGGTAGGAATGCTCATTACCTTGTACTTCATGGCCAAATCCCTGTTTTCATCCACATTCACTTTACCTATCTTGATTTTGCCGTCATATTCATCAGCCAGTTGATCGATTATTGGCGCGATCATCCTGCAAGGTCCACACCATTCTGCCCAGAAGTCTACCAATACGGGAATGGAAGACTTCTCTACCTCCTCTTCAAAATTATCAGCTGTCAGGTTAATTACCTTATCACTTGCCATCCTCAACTTCTCCTTTCTGAAGTCTGTTTATAATTTTCACCATCATTGGCGTAAATTGATTCTCTTTTTTAAACTTAGGTTCCATGCCTCTTATTATAAAGAAGGACAGAACCATTAATAACAAACCTGAGATGGAACCTGTCAATTCAGGATTCCAGTCAAACTTACCGGCAAAAGCATACCCTCCTGCAACGCCCAGTATAAGGGCAGATAAGGGGATTAAATATGAAATGGCCGAGGCCTTTAGTACCTGATCAGACCCCAATTGCAGTTCTACATAATCTCCTGCCTTCCCATTAAGAGAATTAGGAACGGTTATCAGCATCTCATCTGAACAGGTGCCTATAGAACATGCCTTGCAGCTTGCACATGCTGAGCTTCTTTTTATTTTTATTACTGTCTTGTCACCCTGTAACTCAATAATTTCTCCGTATTCCTTCAAGCTTATCGTCTCCTGATCCTTGGTAATTATCCTTCCAGCCTATCAGATCCCGGATTACTTCACCGCCTATGGTAAGGCCGGCGACTGATGGAACGAAGGATATACTTCCCGGTACGGACCTGCGCTTCTTAGGCCCTCTCGTTAAACCGGTAATACTTTCATCTCCTGCCGAATCCCCTTCTGCTTCCATAGGAGGCAAAGGAGGTTCTGTGGAGTATACCACCTTTAAGCTGTCTATATTGCGTTTTCTAAGCTCCCGCCTCATTACCTTGGCCAGAGGGTCAACAGAGGTGCTGTAAATGTCTGCTATCCGGAACCTTGCAGGGTCCATCTTATTGCCCGCACCCATGCTGGATATAATCGGAATGCCCATTTCCTTGCATCTTACCACCAGGTCTATCTTTGCAGAAACAGTGTCCATGGCATCGATAACATAATCATAATCGGGCTTTAAGAGCAGATGACCGGTTTCCTTTGTATAAAACATCTGATAGGTGGTCACATTAACATCCGGATTGATGCTTAAAATACGATCCCTCATTACTTCCACCTTAGGCTTTCCGATTGTATCCTGTGTGGCATGCAGCTGACGGTTTAAATTACTTCTGCTTACAACATCATCATCCACCAGTACAATGGAACCCAGGCCTGAACGTATTAAAGCCTCAACAGCAAAGGTTCCGACTCCTCCGATTCCGAAAACAGCTACCTTGCTGCTTTTCAGCTTACAAAGCGCTTCCTTGCCAATCAGCATTTCTGTTCTGGAAAACATCTTATGTTTACACCAATACCTTCATTATTTTATTATTAAACAATCCTGCCCGAAGCTAAACAACCTTTATTCCTGAGACTGTTCTTCTTTCAGGCAGATGTGCAGTTCATCCAGTTGGGACTTGTCAACCGGAGAAGGGGCATCCGTCATAATATCCGATGCATTTTGCAGTTTTGGGAATGCTATTACATCGCGGATGGATTGTCGGTTGGCAAGGAGCATGACCAGTCTGTCAAGGCCATAGGCAATGCCGCCGTGAGGCGGAACTCCATACTGGAAAGCCTCCAGAAGGAACCCAAAACGCTCCCAGGCAGCTTCTTTTGTAAATCCAAGCACCTTAAACATAGTCTCCTGGAGCCGGGTCCGATGTATACGTATGCTGCCGCCGCCGATTTCAATGCCGTTTAATACCATATCGTAGGCTTTTGCCCTGACCTTTTCCGGATGAGTTTCAAGAAGAGGAATATCCTCATCCATAGGTGAAGTAAAGGGATGATGCATTGCCACATACCGTCCTTCATCTTCGTCATACTCAAGAAGGGGAAACTCCGTTACCCACAGCAGATTTTTCTTGTTTTCATCCCTTAACTCCAGTTTTTCCGCAAGATGAAGCCTTAAATGCCCAAGGGAAGCGAAAACCACTTCATTTTCCTTGTCCGCCACAAAAAGGATAAGGTCTCCCGGCTCAGCATCCATGCGTTTAAGCAGAGCATCCACTTCCTCTTCCGACAGGAACTTTGCAATAGGCGATTTTACTCCTTCTTCGGTCACATTGATCCAGGCCAGTCCTTTAGCCCGATAGGTTTTTACAAACTCGCCCAGTCCGTCAATATCTCTTCTGGAAAAGCGGCTTCCGCAGCCTTTGGCATTAATTGCCCGTACACTGCCGCCCTCTGCAACTGCTCCGGAAAACACCTTGAAACCTGAGTCTTTCACCAAATCGCTGACATTTTGAAGCTCCATGCCAAAGCGGGTGTCGGGACTGTCCACCCCAAAACGCTCCATTGCTTCCTTGTAGGTTATTCTGGGCAATGGAAGGGATATCTCAATGCCCAGGGCTTTTTTCATGATTTCTGCAATCAATCTTTCATTTATGGAAAGGACATCTTCAATTTCCACAAAGGACATTTCAATATCAACCTGGGTAAATTCAGGCTGTCTGTCTGCCCGCAGGTCCTCATCCCGGAAACAACGGGCTATTTGAAAATACCGGTCAAAACCGGAAATCATAAGGAGCTGCTTAAAAATCTGAGGAGACTGGGGAAGTGCATAGAAACTTCCCGGATGCACCCTGCTGGGCACCAGATAGTCCCTTGCTCCTTCAGGCGTGCTCTTCGTCAGTATAGGGGTCTCTATTTCCAGAAAACCTTCCCGATCCAGAAAATCTCTGATCCATTAGGTTACTTTGTGCCGTAAAATTATATTCTTCTGCAATTCAGGGCGGCGAAGATCCAGATATCTGTATTTAAGTCTCAGTGCTTCTGAGGCATCCAGACCGTCTATAATATATATTGGGGGAGTGTTTGCAGTAGAAAATATCTCCAGTTCCGACGCGATCACTTCCACATCTCCGTTGGGGTACTGGGGATTAACAGCGGACTTATCTCTCTCCACAACCCTGCCCTTTACAATCAGTACATATTCACTGCGTATTGATTGAGCTTTATCAAAAATGGCTGCACCATCCTCTGTATTGAACACTACCTGTATAAAACCTTCTCTGTCCCTAAGATATATGAAGATCAGTTTACCCAAATCTCTTCTGCGCTGTACCCAGCCGCATACAACCACTTCCTGGCCTGCCATTTCTTTGGTGACATTCCCGCACATATGGGTTCGTTTTAATCTGCCCATGGATCCTTCCATCATTCTTCCTCCTTACCTGGTTATAAAAAAGTCAGCAATATCTTTAAAGGCAACTTTTTCTTCTTTTCCTGTATCCATTTCCCTGAGCGCCAATTTCCCTTCTGCCAGTTCATCTTCGCCTATGGTTCCCACATATCTTGCACCTGTTTTATTTGCGTATTTAAATTGGGCCTTTACACTGCGGCCAACATGGTCCATATCCGAAAAAACTCCAAGCCCCCTCAGCTTCTGAACCAGCTCAAAAGCCTTTTCCCGGGCTTCCTTGCCGACAGTGACAAAATAAATGCTGCAGGGTTCAGGCTCCGGGAGTTTTATATTCTGGCTTTCCAAAACAAGCAACAGCCGTTCCAGTCCAAGACCGAAGCCTACTCCGGGAACATTGGGGCCTCCGAATTCCTCAACCAGTCCGTCATAACGGCCTCCGCCGCATACTGTGCTCTGAGCTCCTATGGAATCAGAAATTATCTCAAACACGGTTTTGGTATAGTAATCCAAACCCCTGACAATCATCGGATCGATGTTATAGTCAAAACCTGCCGCTTTTAAGAACCTTTTTACATCTTCGAAATGACTGCTGCATTCCTCGCACAAGTGATCCAGCATGTGGGGTGCATTCTTTATTACAGGCTGGCAGCCTTCCGCCTTGCAGTCCAGAATTCTGAGCGGGTTCTTTTCAAAGCGTTCCTTACAGGTGTTGCACAGTGAATCCAGATCCTTTGCCAGATAGGATTTTAAATTCTCATGATAAGCCGGCCTGCACTTCGGACACCCTATGCTGTTTATCTTAACTGAAAGATCCTTAATTCCCAGTTTCTTAAAAAGATTCATGGCCAGGGAGATGATTTCCACATCCACTGAAGCCTGAGGGGCCCCAAAAGCTTCCACGCCAAACTGATGGAACTCCCTCTGCCTTCCTGCCTGCGGCTGTTCATACCGATAGCAGGGAGTAATATAATACATCTTTACCGGCTGGGTGTCTGCATATAGCTTGTGTTCAATATATGCCCTGGCAGCACCTGCAGTTCCTTCCGGTTTAAGAGTCAGACTGCGGTTGGCCTTATCAAGGAAGGTATACATTTCCTTTTGAACAATATCCGTGGTTTCTCCCACTCCCCGCTGGAATAATTCAGTATGTTCAAATACGGGAGTCCGAATTTCCCTGTAGCCATAAGCCCGGGTGACCTCCCGTATGGTATCTTCAATGTGCTGCCATAAATGTGTCTCCTGCGGCAATATATCCTTAGTGCCCTTTGGAGCTTTTGATAACATATCAGTTTCCTCCTTTTTTAAGTGCCTTCAGCTTTCTCTCTATCATCTCATCTATTCTGTACAAATACGAGTCCAAATTTTTCACATTGCCGATTCGCTCGATCCTGTCTTCATCCGGAAAGTAAAGTTTACTTGCGGCTCCGGCCCCGAAAGCCCAGATATCCCGCCTTTCCTCCATAAACTGGATGTTATACAAGCATTCCTTTCCGGGAACGGAATAACCTACGTTTTCAAGGTGGTCCAGCATGTATTTCTGACGATATAAGTAATAGGGTTTCATGCCAAGTTTATCGATCCACTTTCTGCATACTAAAGCCATTTCCTCCGCAAGACCTTTTCTGGAAGGATCATATTGCTTAAAGGATTCTCTGAAAACCGATGCTCGTTTCACAGCCAGAGTATGAACGGTTATATTGTCAGGCTTCAGCCCGGCAAGCGCTTCCATGGTCCGTTCCATATGGTCGGCGGTTTCTTCGGGCAAGCCTAGTATCACATCCATATTAATACAGAAAAACCCTATTTCACGGGCCTTATGATAAATGTCCAGCACCTGTTCGACTGTATGACCCCTTCCCACCAGGTCCAGGGTTTCCTGATTCATGGACTGCGGGTTAATGCTGATGCGGCTGACGCCGTAATCCCTCATCAGCTTCAGTTTTTCATTATCCAGGCTGTCAGGCCGCCCGGCTTCTATTGTATATTCCAATATATTGTATCTGCTCAGTATCTGCCTGTCTGCCAGTTTTAACAGTTCTTCCAGATGCCCGCGGCTTAAAACCGTAGGAGTACCGCCTCCGATATAAAGGGTATCCACTTCAGTACCCTGTTTTTTTAGTTCCCCCATAACTGAAGCCAGTTCTCTTTCAAGACAGCTTAAGTATTCATCCATTTTATCCGCCGCCCTGTGAATCAGATCGGAGGGAAATGAACAGTAAAAACATCTGGTAGAACAAAAGGGAATATGAATGTATACAGAGACTTTGTTATTGATCGGTTCATCTATGAGATGACGCTGGTTTTTCGCAGTTTCAAGGAGAAGTTCAATCTTTGAATCCTGCATTTTATAAATATCCCTGAGCAGGATTCTGATCTCAGCATCATCTTTTCCCTTATCCAATAATTCCTGGACCAGCTTCACCGGCCTTACACCTGTCTGAGCACCCCTCCTGGGATGCCTGCCGGTATAGCCGGCCAAAAGATCAAAAACACAGCCTTTGATTCCGTCTTTTATAAACCTGTTTAACCCTTCATCATAATTTGGGTAGCTCCGTCTGCTTTCCTGATGTGCCAGTCTCTTTGGCTTGGATGAGCAATCTGAGGATCCGCCTCTGTACAGATATGCATAAAACCGGCAGGTATCCGCTGTTTCCATATCATATCCGGTTTCAAGCACAATAGCCTCTGATACCTCTTCATTCAGGGGAAGCATTTCCCCTACCTGTTCTTCCGGATAAAAAACCCTCACCAGTTCAGCAATCTCTTTGCCATAAGAAACCTGAGGTGCTTTTACTTGTATCATCCGATTCAAAAATCCTCCATATCATATAAAAAAGGATTAGCCGTTCGTTCTTCTCCAATGGTGGTTAACCGTCCGTGCCCGGGATATACAACCAGGTCATCAGACAAAACCATCAGTTTTTTCCGAATGGAATTCATCAGCACCATATAATTGCTGTCCGGAAAATCAGTTCTGCCGACAGAACTTTTGAATAACAGGTCGCCGGTAAAGATCACACCATCACCGAGAAAGGACATGCTGCCCCTGGAATGTCCGGGTGTGTGAAGTGCTTTCAGTTTTTCCCTGCCTATTGATAAAACCATGCCGTCTTCCAACAAAATATCGGCCGGTATTTGCACTACTTCTTTTCCCATGTAGGATGAAAGGTTTTTTATCGGATCTGTCAGCATATCGGCATCATCCTTATGGATGGCAACGGCTGAACCGGTTAATTCTTTTATATATTGAACTCCTCCTATATGGTCAAAATGACCATGAGTCAGGAGTATATATCGAACCTTTAGATTATGTTTGTTTATCAGTTTTTCTATTCTTTCTGAATTGCTTCCCGGATCGATTACCGCACACTCAAGTGTTTCTTCGCAATATGGGATATAACAATTCACTGCCATTCCAGGCAGTACAAGCGATAAAATCTTCATTTGCAATCCTCCCAGATACGCCCGGTCCGGCGCGCTGATGCGCTCACACGGAAAACATCCATTACATCCCGCACGCGGCTCAGTTTTCTCATAACATTTTCCAGCTGCTTGGTATCATATATCTCCAGGTTGATATTTATTACCACTACTTTGTTTCTGGCGGTCCGGGCATTTATAGCCGTAACATTTATCTTCATATCTGCAATGGTATTGGTAATGTCAGCCAGTATTCCCTGCCTGTCCTGAACAACTATCTGGATCTCTGCATTATAGGAAGTCTTATATTCATTGCTCCAGCTGACTTCCACCAGACGATTGGAATCCACAAAATCATCAGTCAGGTTCACACAATCCGCCCGGTGAATTGAGACTCCCCTTCCCCTGGTAATGTAACCGATAATCGAATCGCCAGGCACCGGATTGCAGCATCTGGCGAAGCGTACCATAATATTATCTATGCCTTTTACCTTAACTCCGTTTTTGGGAACTTCCTTTTCCCTCTGAGCCGGCACTTCCTTGTCAATAGTTTCAACTGCTGCAGGTTCATTGGCTTTCCTGTACTCTTCCAAAAGACGCGATATAACTGTCCCGACAGGAATACCTCCGTATCCCAGGGCAGAGTACATGTCCTCCAGTGAAGTGAAGCCATACTTTTTGAATATACCTTCTACCCATTCATTGCGTATTAATTTAGACAAGGGAATTCCGTTGCGCTTTGCTTCTCGCTCAAGCATTTCCTTGCCTTTTTCTATATTCTCTTCCCGTCTTTCCTTTTTAAACCACTGCTTGATCTTTGTTTTTGCCTGATTGGTTTTAACTATCTTAAGCCAGTCCCTGCTGGGACCGTGGTTGGGATTCTGAGTAGTAATAATCTCAACGATCTCACCTGTTTTAAGCT
>JAAZHD010000166.1 GCA_012510895.1 Clostridiales bacterium | reverse complement strand
TGATAATTCTATGCCTCCAATATTTCGAACCTTATATAGCCTTAAGTCCAAATCATCGTAGTTGTCCGTGGTGTAACTTTGTATAGCAGCAAATACTTCATTATAGAATCTATCTGCCACATAGTCTTTAAATGAACGATTGCTTGCCAAAACACTCCCTCCTGACCCCATATGAATTTATTAAGAAATTTCCTTTGTTTAGAACATTATCCTATAGGTAAATTATAGCACATGTTATCGGTATCTCAATATTTATTTTACATTCGTAAATTTTAATTGTACCTTTACAAACTTTATGATAGACTTTATTTAATAACTAAGGCGAGGTGACAATATGTCCATAAGTTATAAAAAACTATGGAAGCTTCTTATTGATAGAGACATGAAAAAGAAGGATTTGAGAGAAGCAGCTGGTATCAGTACAGCCTCGATGGCTAAACTGGGTAAAAACGAAAACGTAACAACTGATGTGCTTGTAAAGATTTGCAAGGCATTAAAGTGTGATATTTCAGATATTATGGAAATTATTGATGATAAAAACTAATTTGATTTTAGATTTCTTTTTACCATGCTTCTCCACCTTTCATTAATATATTTGATATTCGAGTGGCAATCGCCACCTCCTTATTAGTGTTTTCACTATGCTTGTCGAGCAAATTGCACCGTTTAAAATGTAGCAAGAGCCTCATATATGTAATTTTTGTATTGTTCAAGATACTCTATCATTTTTTTCAATATCTTCATCATCAACAATTTAGTTCTCACAATTTTGCTTTTTTCTATGACTGAGTAGAACCATTACTAAACCTGCTTGGAATATAATCTGTAAATAGACGATTGCCGACTTTAAAACTCCCCCTCAATAATTTTAATGAATAATTTAAGAGTGCAACTGAATGATGCAGATTTATATATACTATAAATACGGTTTGCCATATCTTGATGCATGTTCTTTCAAGAAACTTTTATAATATTCATTCTTTTCGATTTAAAAAATCTAAAGAAACTTCATGTACCTTCAGAGCACCTCAATTGATAATTCACATGATATTATTTTATCATATCATTAGCTACATAATGATTATAGTGCCACTATGTAAAAAACCGAAATCTATTTGACCATTGAGTTATTTTTAGCGAATTTTACCCAAAAAACTCCTAAATATCGCATTGACCAATGAGTTTTCATTGACGCTTATATAAAAATTGGATATACTTTTATTAAGCACTTAAAAGGGAGGATATGCATGACAAAAAATTTAAATTTAATAGAATTAAAGAATAACTTTCTCAGTAACACTTTTAAGAATGAAGACGATGTAAAAATCAACTTCCATTCAGATATCATAAAGCCAATTTTAAGAGTTGTGAATCAACTTAGAGCAATCAAATATAGCAGCGAGAATCGAATATTATCTGGAGGCAGAACTGATGCAACATTCCAGAATATATCATTTGAATATAAAAAATATGGCTATTTTGATTCAATGGCAGGAATCGATGAAGCTCTATACGGAAGAAAGAATCAAAACGATCATGGGTTATTTGATTACATCATAAGTGATTCAGGCATTACTAGAAATGATGATGTTGATACTATCACACAAAAAATAACCAACAATATTGGCGTTGGATTTGATGGTAAGACATTTATTTTTGCCAGATTTATTAAATCACCTAAAAAAACAAAACTCGATACTTCAAAAACAACCATCGGCGATCTTCCAGAATTGAACATTCAGTTCCATTATGAAGTAAAAGATTTCGATTCTGGTTTAAGGAAATTGGTATTATTACTTAAGCAACAAAATAAAATTGCACTGACAAAAAAGAATCTTTTGGCCTTAATCAATACAAAAAGCCCGTTTGTACGAGAGAGTATCAAGTCCATTTACAATGAACTTGATTACAATATTAACGACTTAAGTGGGAGTGATCGAATTAGAACACTTTATAACGAATGGGATAGAGTGTTTGGAGTTATGTATGGCGAGGATGCAGAAGCTACTGAATTTAATGCTGTATCTCCCGCTATTAAAGAAGCTTATGGATTCGAAGAAAGTTTTGAATTAAACAGCAAAATTTACCTTTTCTCAATGCAAACCTTTTTTAATATTTTCCTTAAGCTTTTGATTTATTCATTCCTTTCTGAACTTATTAGTCCAGCATTCACAACAAAAACTGTACTTGATAAGGCTCAGATAGACTTACTTTTTGACGGAAACGACGAGGAAGAAAATAAGATTATAAACAATTTCTTTGAAGCCCACTTCCTTGAATGGTTCACATATTCAGATAGTAGTTTCGAGGTAGATCTAATTAATAGAACTCTTGAATTAATTAGTAATTTTGATTTGGGAACATATGTATTAAAGCCTGAGGAAGTACAGGACATTCTTCAAGAAGTGTACATGGAATTAATTCCACCAGAAATGCGTCATTTAATGGGTGAATATTTTTCTCCAGATTGGATTGTAGAACATGCGCTTAATATGGTTGGTTATGATGGAAGCATCGACAAAACTTTAATAGATCCAACCTGCGGTTCAGGTACTTTCCTGACACAGGCTCTTAAAAGAATTATTAGTAAATGCGGTGGAAAGCTAACCTATGAGGATATTCAAAAAATAACACATAATTTAGTTGGTTTTGATATAAATCCAATATCAGTAGTTTCAGCAAAAGCGAACTTTATATTAATTATATTCTCTGCATATTTTGATGAGATTGAAAGTAATTTTGAAGAGCCGGTAAGCATTCCAATATATATTGCGGATTCTATTCTATCTCCAGTTGTATACTCTGAAGAAAACGATGATACACTTGTTATTCAGACATCTATCGGAGAGTTTGAAATACCAAAATTCAAGAAATATTGTGACGCTAGTGAATTCTTAAAACAGCTTAGCTTGGCGATACATGAAAAACCAAACTTTAATCGTTTCTGGAATAAAGTTATAAGATTGGGGTTAATTGAGGATTCAAGCAAAGATATAATTAAAAAGTTATTTGATCGGCTATATGTTCTTCATAGAGGTGGAAAAGATTCTTTCTGGCCTATCATCTTAAGGAATAGTTTTGCTCCAATAATGATTGGGGATAAATTTGATTTCGTAGTAGGTAATCCACCATGGATAGCTTGGAAATCAATGAGCAAAAGTTATCGTGAAGGAACTTTAGAAGTTTGGCAAAGCTATGGTATCTTCGAAAAAAATGCCTATGATAAAAAAACAACTCATGATGATTTTGGTATGGCTGTTACGTATGTTGCCATAGATCAATATCTTAAAGTTGGAGGTGATATGGTTTTTTTATTGCCAGCTTCATTTTTAAAGTCAACTAAAGGTGGAGAAGGTTTTAGAAAGCTATCAATTGTTCGAAATAGTCAAAATGTTCCTTTCTCTATAGAACGTGTTGATGATTTTTCTAATGTTAGACTCTTTACCATACCTACGGTTGCTGTAAAGTTTAAAAAAGGTACCCCTATGAAGTACCCATTATCAAATTATAGAGTATGGACACAAGTGGGTAGAAAATCAGTAATTGATTCCCATGACAAGTGGCTTGATGTACTACCTCGATTAACTTATGAAAACATGAATGCACAGCCTGTAGATCCTTCTGATATACAATCTGCCTGGTTAACTTTACCCGATATGAATTTTGCTAACCATATTCTTGATAGCTCAAAACCTAGATATTATAGAGGTAGAAAAGGGATTGAACCTGCAGGGGCAAAAGGGGTCTATATTCTAAAAAAGCCCAAAAGAACCAAGGAGGGATTATTAGAAATTGAGAACGATATTTCTCGCCAGAGAAGAAAGGACATTTTAGCAAAAGGGGTTCATAAAGGAATAATTGAAAGTGATTATGTCTATCCAATGCTAGGTGGGAGAAATATCGAAAGATGGGCTGTAAAATCTAATGAGTTTATGCTGGTACCTCACTCTTCAACATATAAATATGGGATACCCGAAGAAGAATTAGAGCTTCTTGCTCCACTAACCATAGAATGGTTAGATTACTATCGTGAAGAATTATTAGCAAGTAGAATTCAAAATGGTAAGTTTTATAATCCCGAGACTCAGCCATTTTACAGATTAGATAATGTAGGAGAATATACTTTTTCACCCTATAAAGTCCTTTGGAAAGAACAAACAGGAAGTATGTCTGCTGTAACAGTAAGCTCATATTATGAATCTATTCCAAACGCTGATTTAGAATTATTTGATAATGATAAACCGATTGTTGTTGATTCTAAAGTTCTCATGCTTGCTGTATATGATGAACTTGAGGCATACTATGTTTCAGGTATCTT
>JAAZHD010000599.1 GCA_012510895.1 Clostridiales bacterium | reverse complement strand
GTTCCCCGCGTATGCGGGGGTGATCCTAAAATTATAAGCAGCATGCTTTATTCTCCTTCCTGTTCCCCGCGTATGCGGGGGTGATTTAGATTATGTGGAACACCGCTCCCAAGTCCAGAACTGTTCCCCGCGTATGCGGGGGTGATCCATGGTTCAGTATGAAAAGGATGAGTATATCATGCTGTTCCCCGCGTATGCGGGGGTGATCCTATACCAAAAAGGGAGGTGATTAAAGGAATGTTACTTATAATTATTGCTATATTACTATTACCGATTCTTTTAATTCTAGAGGTATCAAAAAAATCATAGGACCCGGCTGTTCCCCGCGTATGCGGGGGTGATCCTATATACATCTCCCTGAACGTCTAAAGCGCCACCTGTTCCCCGCGTATGCGGGGGTGATCCTAGCGACTTTTACAAGACAAAAACAGTGCATATCTGTTCCCCGCGTATGCGGGGGTGATCCAAGAAAAGGTTTTATGAGACTGAAAAGTTTTAACTGTTAAAGTCTTTGCAAAAGAATGTGAGCGTTTAGGAGTGACTCATGAAAGGATTCCGGTAAAAACGCCTAGTATGAACTCTTATATTGAATCCTTCCATTCTATCCTGGAGGATGAATGTTACAGTCGGAATGAATTTTCCAGCTTTACAGAAGTTTATAAAATTGTAAGCGACTACATGGATTTTTATAATAATAGACGAAGACATGGAAGTATAGGTTTCATGCCGCCTTCCAAGTATTATAAGGCAGTTATGAACAATTCCATATCCGGCAATAAGATGATCGCATAAGCAGCCGTTCATCTAGACCCTTGACATGGGGGAGGTGTCCGTGTTAGCCTTCCTTTGGCAGGGAGCCGCAAATCTTTATATGCAGCGGCCCCGGTTCGGCTTTTAGAAACACGGACACCAGAGGCCCCGTATCAAGGGCGGCTGCAGAATCCCATGAAATATTAAGATTGGAGGATATAAACACGGATATTCTCCATTTATGAGGGGTCAAGACACAAATGCACTAACCTGTTACGACTATAAAGGCGAATCTCATATTATTTCAGGCAGACAATGGCTCTCTGTTGAGCGTTACTTTCATAAAAAGATAGCACACTATCAGGCTATCTTTGACAAGCAGCAGTCAGCCAAAGGCGTGAAGCATCCTAAAAAATCAAAACGAGTTTTGCAACTGTTTAAAAAAAGACGTAAACAGACGTTCCATATTTTACATTGCATGACAAAGAAAGCGGTTGACATAGCTGTAAGACAAGGTTGTGAAACAATTGTTATTGGTGATATTGCAGGAATACATAAAAAGTTAAATCTGGGCAAAAAAAACGAATCAGAAACTGCATACTTTTCCTTTTGATAAAATATTTGAGATGATTACGTACAAAGCAGAGGAGAAAGGAATTTCGGTAGTAAAGACTTCTGAAGAATATACTTCTCAAACCTGTTCTATGTGTAAGCCCTTTCCATGCAAAGAACATGCAGTTAGTTCAAATCGTAAAAGGCGAGGACTGTATGTAAGGATTGCAATGCGATTATAAACGCTGATGTAAATGGTGCAATTAATATCAGCAAAAGGTATCTGAAAGAGATAAAATCTTTATCTGAATCAGTAGTGGTGTTGGACACGCCAAAAGTGTATACGTTTAACGGACAGCAGTTCGTTGCGTAGAACTTGAAGTTTGTTTTTATGACAAGCAGTTCACATTACCTATGAGGAATGAAAATTTCAGACCAAAAATGATGTTCAAAAATGAGTGACGTATAAGAATGATTATGCGACATAGACTAAACTATCCTTCACTTCCAATTGAACGTTCCCATTCCCGTATGATATACTCAATTCACGGCAAAATATGGATTGAGCTTTATTGGAAACACTGATCATATACTGATTTTGAAGAGGAGCTGTAATATGAATCTTAACAAATATATTGATAATCATCGGGAAGATGTTATTCGTTCGGTACAGGACATAATACGCATACCCAGTGTTAAGAGCGAACCCCTGCCGGGCAAACCTTTCGGGGAGAAGATAGACGAAGCTTTGAGGAATGCTCTTGCCCTGGCAGACAGGCTGGG
>JAAZHD010000165.1 GCA_012510895.1 Clostridiales bacterium | reverse complement strand
TTATAGTCAGTAAGATAGAAAATAAAATGATTCTCCAGTCCTTGAAATAAACGGCATATGTCGGTGCAATACTGACTAAGGGTCTCAGATGCCTTTTTAATTAGATTCTGTGAATATTGGAAACCATGGAATAATCTAGAAATATTATGTCACATACAGTCGTTATTGTCAATCAGGATTATTTACGGTGTCTTTTCCACCAGCTTATTCTATCTGTTGATTTATTGTATCTTCGCTGTCAGCCATAGCCTGAAGCGTCATGTCAAGAAGTCTGTCAAGATCCCATCCAAGCAGCTCAGCACCACGCTCGATTACTTCTCTTGAACAGCCGGCAGCGAAACTTTTACTTTTATATTTCTTTTTAAGAGATTTCAGCTCCATATCTTTAGTACTTTTTGAAGGGCGCATAAGAGCCGCTGCCCAGATTATCCCTGTCAACTCGTCAACAGCGAACAACACTTTTTCCATTTCATGTTCAGGAGCAACTTCAATTGCAGTTCCGCTTTTTGTGGTTATTCCATACCCATGTGAAACCACGCTTTTAATAATATCCTCACTTACACCGCTTTCGCGCAACAATTCAGGGGCTTTGATACAATGCTCCTCCGGGTACAATTCAAAGTCTATATCATGCAATAAACCAATGATTCCCCAGTATTCTGCATCCTCTTCATATCCTAATTTTTCAGCGTACCACTTCATGACAGCTTCTACTGTCAGCGCATGCCGTATGTGAAAAGGATCTTTGTTATATTTTTTTAACAGAGTAAATGCTTCTTCCCTTGTAATATATCCCATTGTTACAACATCCTTCCTGAATATTTAATATCAATTACAGCAGATACTGATGCATATATAAAAATCATGTTCCATAATCACATTTTATCAAAATAGTGTATACATTCAAGTCATCAATAGTCATTGGATATTATTTTATACAGAGCCGATCTGGGATACGATGGAGATGATGACAGATAAACCCATGCTTTATCAAAGCATGGGTTTGTATTATACAAGAATGTTTTTTCTATATCGTTAATCCATGAAATTACATTGTTAAATGCTATCTCCGCTCTTCTTTCCAAGGCCTCCCTCGCAACAAGAGCAACATGCGGTGTCAAAACCTCATTCTTGGCATTCAGCAATGGATGAAAAGAAGAAATAGGCGGTTCAGTCTCATAAACATCAATGTCTTCACTGGCTGTCCGTCCATCGTTCAATACTAATAACTCTTGCAGGCCTTTTTTTCATTTTTTGACACTATCAGTACAGTAATTCCTGCTGCAGCCACAGTGAACAGCAACCACCATACCCGCGGCAGGCCGCTGTCGCCAGTCTTTGTGTCTCCGTCGGATCCTTTATCCTCTTCTTCTTCGACACCTTCTTCTTCGCCGTTTTCATCGCTGACATCGTCCCTGTTGTCTTCGCCGCCGTTTCCTTCTTCCATGCTCTCTTCCTCGGTCCTGAAGCTTACGATCCCTCCGTATGCTGTACTCTTGCTGTTGACGGCATAAGCACGTACATAGTATTCTGTGTGCGGTTCAAGCCCTTCCAGGTTCGCGGTAAAGTCGCCCATGCCGCTGCCTGCCGTTATCTTGGTCACGCCTTCCCCGTCGATTTCCGGGTCGGGGGCTGTGCCGTAAACAAAGCCACGCTCCGTAACCGTTGCGCCGCCATCGGAAGTCACGCTGCCGCTGAGCTTTGCTCCTGTGTCAGACACCTCCGTCACCGCGCCGGTTATTACCGCTGGCAGATCGTAGTCCTCTGCAAACATGGCGAAAGGCGACAAACTTTCTGCTTCAAACACGACTCTGCCGTTTACTGCCGTGGCGGTGTAGGTCTTGAGCGTGCCGTTCGCGCAGTGGAGAATGGTGATTTCCCGTCCGTTGCACTGGGGGCTCACCGGAATGCTGATTGTAAGCTTGCCGCTGTATTCCTTAGACAGCGAGATGTCCCAGAGCTTCAGGAACAGGCAATCATCATCATTCATCAACTGCTCGATGGCTTTGCAAACCTGGCAGTCGTCACCATGCCCCGACGTGAGATCAGTCGTCATCAGCTCAGCTTCACCGTGAATGCGGCCGGACACGGATATATTCGTGATGGGGTGCGTCAGCGTCCGGATGGGCAAGACCCAGTGGGCAGTAAAGGACATGTCTCCGAAATAGCCTTCCGGCACCTTCAAATCCTGTACCGGGTCTCCACCTGTTATCGTGCCCGTCCAGCCTTCAAAGAGGCAGCCTGCCTTGGTAGGATTGCTCAGGATGAATGGGGTGTCCTCAATGGTTTATGACTTGCGATTGGACGCAGTGCCACCCTGAAAATCGTAAGTAATCGAATAGAATAGGTGATGATGGCTCAGTTTGCTGAATAAAACCTATCTTCACTGGAATCTATTCTAACCTCCATTAACGGGTCCATAAAAATTTCGGTGCCCGACCAGCCAATAAAGCCATAGCCTGCCTTGACCGGGTTGACCAACGTAAATGGAACATCCTTAATGGTGTATTTAGTGGGATTGCTGCGCTCCGGCGGCAGTTCACCGCCATACAGTTCATATAAAATACTGTATACGGTCGGTACCCACTTGGCGTATAGGTGAACTATGCCACTCTTAGCAAGATCAGTCACTGTGGCCCCATCCGTTAAACAGACTTCTCCGTCTTCGGACATGGCCTAGCCTGCAAAATCGTAATAATCCCGCTCAAAACCGCATGGGCGCAGTGTAGATGATACGCCATATTTGTGCAGGGTAGGATCCATTTCCCCCGTACCGCCGTTTGGGTGGTAATGGACGAAATAGTCCTCTGCCCACTCGGCTGTGATGGTACGGTTTGAATCAAATGTGTAGGTTGCCCCTCCCTCGTAGGTCTTGTTGTCATTCGAAACCCACCTGACGAAGGTATGGTACTCTGACGGGGGATTAAATAAAACATCCCCGGCCGGCAGAGTCGTCTTTGTCCCTACGTGCTACATCACCTCCTTGGTTTCCGCGCCGGTATCCGCCGATTTCCTGTATGTCAGGGTCTTGTGGACAATGTACGCTCCGATACCGTTCGCTCCCTTCCACCAGTCTATTACTTTTTCGTCCCAAAGGTCACTGAGCCAGCCTTCAAGATGTGGTTCATCGAGCACTTCCGAGCCCGGAGGTACAGGCCTTTCGTCAGGATAAAACGACTCCAGGTTTATGCCGAACCTTGACATTGTTTCGTAGTTTCCCGTCCCCACGAAATTATGGGATAAGGAGATGGCCGTGTGTTCGCAAAGCAAGTTCCTGTGCAGGAATACTGCTGCGTTATAAGTAATTATGATACTTGTGTACGTAGACCCCCTGTTGCCAAACCCGAGGTCCTGGTCTGGAAAAATAGATAAATCCTTGTTTGTTCCGGCAAACACGATGCTGTTGCCGCCAATAGCGATCGTGCCTATATTGCCCCCTATAGTGCTCCCATCAGTTTTTTTGACACCAAATCCTCCGCCTATTCCAGCCCCGCCTTTAATTCCGCCGCGGGCTATTACAACTGCGTCTCCGCCAATTATAATATTGCCGCTGTCCTGGTAACAGCCGCCCCCTATTCCGGCTCCTTCCCTGCCTCCGACCGCTGTGACCAGCCTGCCATTTATCATGATCGTACCGCCGTTACCGCCGATATTCTCGGAAGATTTTTCGCCGCCGATACCCGCTCCTCCGACTTTACTTTCAGGAGTAGAAGTAGCAGCGTTCACAATGCCTCCATTAATAACAGTCCACCCGCCATTTGCAAACTCCCCGCCGCCGATGCCCGCGCCGTAATGTCAGATGGCGTTTACAAATCCACCGTTTATTATTATAGAACCGCTGTCCTCATTCTTATTTCCTCCTATACCGGCGCCGTGCGGGCTTCCTATGGCGGTAATATTGCCGCAGAGAACCTTCCTTCCAATCGTCCGGATAATCGTAAATCCGCACTGTTGCGGTGCCATAGAGCTGCAATGCTGTACCGTTTGAATTGTACAGGACGTTCTCGCCTTTCAGGTAGATGTTTACCTCACTGTCTAAGTCCACGTAAATAACAGTTAATCTCGATTCCACATAAGGCTGCCTGATTTCCACATTATCCAGGATGATGTTCGCTTTAGCACCATTCATGACATAAAAAAGACAGTATTCATCTCCCACCGCCTTTCCTGAAAGCCTGATATTGTAGAATCCACCTCAGAGCGCTTCTGAACAACCCCAAAAGCCTTCAGCGTATTATCAAATACTAATTGATCAGTGGTTGCATCGCTGTACACATAGAAATCATTATACCGGTACAATGGTTCGTTAAACGCCGCCATAGTACTGGCGGGATGCAGCACCAACAGATACATGAGCATCGATAAAGTCAATAATGTGCTTAAAACTCTCTTTACTTTCATTGACTACCATTCTCTCCTTTCATGTTTAAATAATCGCACTGTCACGCTTTTATTTGCACACGCCGATGGAATTACAGGGCTGGAACTGTTTAAGCTAAGTTCCATCTATTTACGTTCAAATAAATGAGCATATAAAAACCCTATGATAGAATGCTTTTTTACTATCATAGGGTCATTTTTATGCTTCGTGTAGTGACTTTCTGATGCAAAAAAGTCACGTTATTTACTGGCACCATTGCGGAAAGCGTCATAAGACGTATTTTGCAAACTCGTCCCTGCCGGATATGAACAGCTTTTCATAGATTTCGAGCATGATGTTTTTCAGTCTTCCAACCGAAATGTCATATTGCTTGGCAATTTCAGAGTAGGGTACGCGGTTTGCAGCAAGAACAGCGATATGGTATTCACGCAATGATAGTATGAATGTGATATTGTCTTTGGTAAACCGGTTATGAAAAATGATCCAGTTTTTCCATGTGCTCTTCCATTTTTCTATAATTGTGTTGTAATGATCGGGAAACTCCTGCTTTAGGCATTGTTCCATTAGACCGCCGAAGGCATTCACAAGCTCCGCAAAAGGGGTTATGAAGCCGTGCGGTATTGCCATGCGCATGGTGTCTGACAGCCAGCGCCTGGCCTCATCTTTCTGTCCCAGTATATATAATTCCACGGCGCAGATCATGCGCAAATAGATATCAGTGATGGTGATTCCCACTTCCGTGGAACTGAACGCAAGGGCGCTTTGCGCCACAGCCAGCATCAGGTCGTACTGCCTGGTGCATTGAAAATACTTAGCCCGAAGATAAAGAGCAATGTATCTGACTGAAGGAAGAAGGTGACTGAAATCACCGTTCTTGAGCCATTCGGGGGTCATATTTGGAGCAATCATGCTTACAGCGGCAGTTGCAAGCGACAGGTCCGCAATGGCGGCTGCTGCACTTCCCTTGTAGTCTACCATGCATTTCTTGAGCCAGCTTTCAATCTCATTATATGAACTATTGTCACCCAGGCTGATGGATGCTGCTATAGCCATGGGAGAAATGCGCAGTCTGGCCGCAACATCCCCCTTGGTTTCATGAAAGCACTGAAGCACGCGCTGTAACCCACCCCGAAGGTAACTGAGCTCTGCTTCATATATCAGCCTAATCCTGTCCTCTTTTATAGTGTTCAAAACATCGTCAGGATTATTGTCCGGAAAGGGAATAGTTGTTTTTGCATGTACATATGATAGATCTGATAAATCATAAGAAAAAGATTTTATAGCGAACTTATTTCTGCGTCGGTCAGCCGGCTTTTCCATATCGGACGGGATCATCCATGCCCTGCCGAATCTTTGAGCGTTTGGTATCCGGTTTTCAGCCACCAGCCGCTGCGCCTGCCGGAGCGAAACATCCCACTTTCTGGCTGCTTCCGCGATGATTATATAACGCATATCGTAACCACCTACATTTAACCTGATTCAACCTGCTTAAAGAAAAAAATCAATATGCAGACGTTGACTTTGTAAAAGGTATATAATAGTATTGTTGCAAGAAAAGCTGTATATGCAAGTGGAGAAGGGTGTTATGGAAAGACAATTCAATGTTTTGTCTTATAATGCCAAGGGAAATGGAGAAGATAACGACACTAAATCCATTCAGAATGCTATCGATGCATGTTCTAATGCAGGCGGAGGCATTGTATACTTTCCACCGGGCATTTACCTAACCGGTACCATCTGCCTGAGGGATAATATAACCCTGTTTCTGGAAGCAAGCGCTTCATTGTTATCCAGTATAAATAAAGACGACTTTTTATTTATACAATCACCTGAAAAAGCCCGTTATAGATATACAAGATGCGGGCTTATATTTGGAAAAGATCTTAGCAATGTTACAATTACAGGCCGCGGATGCATAGTCGGCAGAGACAAACATTTCTGGATACCCAAGGAAAAAATAGGAGAGAGCTGGAGGTCTTCCCCCGCCAGGTATGTAAAAAAAGAATGGAGACCTATGAGTTTGCTGTTTGAAAACTGCCAAAACATAGTTATTGAAGACATAAATATAAAAGAATCTCCTTGTTATTCTGGATTGTTTAACGATTGTACAGATATTAAAATAAATAATGTCAGTGTTTTAAATGATTTATACGGACCGAACACAGATGGTTTTCACTTCACTTCATGTAAGTTTGTACATATATGCAACAGTCATTTTTTAACCGGTGATGATTCTATTGCAATTGATGGTAATGGTATTCAGGATGCGGAGACATTTACAATAACTAATTGTACTTTTAATACATCAATCAATGCCCTAAGGGTTTATACAGGCCTTGATCCGGGAATGACTGTTGAAGACAGCCAAAGGGCTGTTGTAAGAAATGTTTCCATGAGCAACTGTTCAGTATACAGTGCTGCCGATGCAATTAATATAACTTCTGATAATGGTTTGATTGAAAATCTTTGTTTCTCAAACATAACCATGACGACAAAAAAAGAAGGGACCCCAATTTTTCTGATGACTGCTGCTGGCAAGATAAGGGGAGTAATGATTGACAATATTTCAGCAATGGCAAATGGTGCTTGTACAATTATTGGTACAAAAGAAAGTTACATAGAAGATATATCTATAAACAATGGCAGATTTTATATTGAACCAAAGAAGAAGCTCTATGAGCTTGACATACCTGACCCCATTCCGGGATATGCTCATCATCATTTTTCCCCTTTCAACATATATTTAAGATACGTAAAGGATATTAGAATTAACAATGTTACTTTTAAGTGGATGCAGCCTGAATCTGACAACTGGGGCAGTGCTGTTAAATGTAATTGTGTAGAATATATTGAATTATCCCGGTTTAAAGGCAGACATGCAGGAAACAGCGGAAAATATCCGACAATTATTTTCAATAATGTTAAAAATGCCTTCATTCATGGCTGCCTGGCGCTCGAGGGTACTGTTAATTACCTTGGGCTTTCCGGTGCTGAAAGCAGAAATATTAATCTTCTGAATAATGATTTAAGCAGATCAAAGTGTCCGGTTGTATTGAATAATGATGTAACTGAAGATATTATTGAATGGGTAAATAATCTGGGAGCGAGACCATGAAGGGAAGGATATTCAATATACAGCATTTCTCGATTCACGACGGACCGGGCATACGCACTACCGTATTTTTAAAGGGTTGCAACCTGAGGTGTTATTGGTGTCACAACCCCGAATCACAGTCATATTTACCAGAGATTGGGCTTTATCCTGCCAGGTGCATAGGCTGCGGCAAATGTGTTTCCTCCTGTCCGAAATCAGATGGAGTCAGATCAGCTATTTTTCAAAACTGCGACGGCTGCGGCCGCTGTGTCGAAACCTGTTACACAGGGGCACGAAAACAGTACGGTGAAGATTGTACGGTTGATAAAATCCTCTCTGAAATTATGGTTGATCGCGACTTGTATGATAAAACAGGCGGAGGCGTTACCTTTTCCGGCGGCGAACCGTATATGCAAACTGATTTCCTAATAGAACTGCTGACAGCACTCAAATCAGAGGGAATCAACACCGCAGTTGAGAGTGCCGTTTATGTAAACTGGAGCAAGATCGAAAAAACCCTCTCCCTGATTGATTTGTTCATATGCGACATCAAGTCTGCTGACGACGAAAAACATATTTCAGCAACTTCCGTATCAAACCGCTTAATATTTGATAACATCAAGAAGCTCAGTGTCTGTGCAAATAACCTGCTGCTTCGCACCCCGGTTATCCCCGGCTTCAATGACAACTACCATGACCTTTCAGCAATTGCTGACTTTATTGCATCACTGCCGAGAATCCCGAAGCACGAGCTGCTCCCTTTCAACGGTAGCTGCAAAGAGCAATACAAGACTTTAAACCGTGAATTCAAAGCAGAGAACCTGACTCCTCCTTCCAGGGATGAAATGGAGCGCTTTGCAGATATTTTCCGCCTGAGAGGGATTGACTGTGCGATAAATGAATAAATAAAAACAAGTAAATAATAATGAGGTGAACAATATGAAGCTCGCTTCCGATTTAAAACCCATTGCTGACGAATTCGATATGTATTACTCAAATTTCGATCCGGACACCGACCGTCTTATACAACTTGTCAGTGAAATGTATGAAGACTTTAAATCACAGCCCTCTTACCTGCTGAAATCTTCTTTGCATGAGCTTTTAAGCCGCGAATGCAAAGTGAAGCTTTTTAAAGAATCGCCGTTTTTCTTTGAAATAAGCTCAGGTCGCCCGCGTTATTCATGGGGCGGACTGCAATCTCCGGTTGGTTCATACTTGCATAATATTACAGCCTCAAAATGGCTTGACCCTTACGCAGATGCGCTCGCATCCGACCGAGCCGAAGGAATGATTCACTGCTGGAACAATCCTGTCGGCTTTGATCATCATTGCCCCGGTTATGATCGTCTGCATTCAATCGGAGTCAAAGGCGTCATAAACCAGGCCGAAACTGCGCTTAAAAAATCCGGAGAGCGCAAAAAAAGCGATTTCTACACATCTGTAGTACGCAGCGCCAAAGCATTGATTCATCTTGCCGGACGCTTCGCGCAAAAAGCCGCCGAACTTGCTGAAGCAGCAGAAACTGAAACCGAAAGGATGCACTACGAGAAAATCCGCACAACAGCAGAAAAAGTGCCGTTAAACCCACCTGAAACCTTCTACGAAGCACTATGCACTATACTGTTTTTCCGCGAATGTGTCGGTTCCATTGAAGGAATTGGATTCAGCACACTCGGTCACCTGGACAGGATGCTCTTCCCCTATTATGAAGCCGATCTTGCCGCAGGCCGCATTACCGAAGAAGAAGCACTGAAACTTATACATACCTTATTCATTTACACTGAAACCCGCTTCAATGCTGAAAGAAGCTATCACGAAACATCGACTACCATTATCATCGGCGGCTGTGATAAAAACGGAAACATAATTTATAACGATGTTACAAAGCTGATACTGAAGGCGCTTCTTGAAGGCCGCTATGTGGGAACCAAAGTCAACTGCCGTATCTCATCAAAACACCCGCGGGAGTACTTCCGAAAACTTGCCGAGATTCAGACAGCCAATATCCCTTCGATAGTAATGCAAAACGACGACGTTATAATTGCAGCCAGGGTGAAACTCGGCCAGGCTCTCGAGGATGCAAGACTTTATGTTAGCGGCGGCTGCCACGAAGTGGTGCTTGGAGGAACCGAGGTCAACACCCGTGCCGACACATGGGTCAGCCTTCCGGCGATTCTGCTTCGATCTTTGTATTCTAATGAATGTTTTGACGATTATCAAAGCCTTTATGCCTCTTTTATGCATGATGCCGCAGCATATTATGAAAGAATCGTAAGTCTTAAAAACGAAGGAGAGAAACACTGGTGTGAATTCGACCCGCTTCCCCTTTATTCGTCGACAATAACAGGCTGCCTTGAAAGCGGACGCGATATAACCGAAGGAGGCGCGAAATACTCATCAACCGCCATTTCATTGCTTGGAACAGCAACGCTTATAGATTCGCTTTACAGCCTGAAGACCCTGATTTTTGACGAAAAAAGGCTGACGCTCGGGGAATTTAAACGTATTATTGCTGATGATTATGCAAATTATGAGGATCTGCGGCAGTATATAATTCACAGGATACCAAAGTACGGTACAAACAATGCTGTACTCAACCGCTTCGCCGCTAATATTCTTTCAGATATTGCAAAAATTGCAGGACAGGAAAACGCACGCGGCGGTAAATATCTGCCTGCGTTCTATCCACACGATGTTTTTCGCCTGCTGGGGCACAAGCTCGGAGCGACTCCAGACGGGCGCAAAGCGCATACACCGCTCTCTCGCGGGGCATCTCCAAGTGAATTTATTGAAATCAACAATCCTGCTGATATAATCCGAAGCATCGGAGCTATTGACTTTACTGATTATGCCGATTCATTCTGCACTGAGCTTACACTGCCGCGAATGAGCAGCGAACGCGGAATTCCGGTAATAACCGCACTCATCGAATTTTTTCTTGAAATGAAAGGATCAAGCCTGCAGTTTAACATGCTGAACCGGGAAATGCTGATCGAAGCACAAAAAAACCCCGCCGAACACGCGGATATAATCGTGCGTGTCTGCGGGTACAGCGCATATTTCATACATTTAAGCCGCGAAACGCAGGATGAAATCATAGCAAGAGCAATAAGATAAGTTCCTAATTAATGACTGTGACCTTTCCCGTAGCTTTTTTGCCGGTAATCTGAATAAAATACTTATCAGTTTCAGATAGGGTTACAGTAAACAAAATGGACTTAAGGCTGTTCCCCCTATAAGGTTCACTCCCGTTTTCGCCGCTGATCACAAGGTCGATTTCTCCGCTTTCACAGGCAACTTCGATCTGTAAAACATCACCCTTGTTAAGTGATAATTCTCTCCTGTCTTTTAAACTCCAATCCTTAAAATCCATTGTTAAACCTGTTCCATTTGGATTGTCACGAATCACAATGCTGCCTTTTGGTGCAGTGCAGGCTGAGATAAATATAAGAACACCAATAAACAACGGTAAGAAGATAATTGGATGCATATTATGACTCCCCCTTATTTTTTTTCTTTGTTTTCGATAAAGCATGACAATACCTCCATTACAAATTTTTCCGGTTCGTTAATCCATGGACTATGACCGGAATGTTCAAACCACACAATCCTTTTATCGGGGGCTTCCAGGTTCTTTGCATAATCCTCAGCCAGCACTGTCGGCGCGTTGACATCATGCCTGCCCAAGAAGAAATAAACAGGGACGCCCAGCCTTGTATAATCCTTTCTCATATCAATTTCATAAAGCTGCTGGTATACATGATTATAAGTGTTGATAATGCCGCGAAAAAAGTTGACTTTATCAATCAGTCCATACTCGGAAGAACCAATGTCCCGAAAAGTATTGTAGCCTGGATTGTGAATTTCAGGATTGCCAGCCATGTCTGCGCTGAGATAATTCAGGTACACAGCGCTTTTCCATGTAACGTCCTTGCCGTAATACGGCGGCATACCGTTAGCTTCAAGCCGGTCTATGAGATCCGTATCCCCTTTTGTTCTGGCTATTTCCAGGGCTTTTGAATAATCCATTCGCTCGGTTTCGGCAAAATCTATCATTTGCCCTGTACCAATGAATGCGTGATAGGACTCAGGGTACTTGTCAATAAGGAAAATCCCCAAAGCACTGCCCCATGATTCACCTATCAGGTATATTTTTTCCTGTGAAAAGCGCTCTTTTAAATACTCCGTCAAAGCATAACCATCCTGAATATAGGTTTGCAAATTAATGTTTTTTATTTTTTCTGCATAATAAGATTTTCCGGAACCGGGTTGATCCCAGTTGACTACAACAAAATGCTTCTCCAGTTCTGCCAGTTCATGCCGCACCGCTGCCATCTGAGTACCTCCCGGGCCGCCTGCCAGAAAGAGCAGGACTGGCGCAGATTTGTCCCAGCCTCTTATACTAATCCACTGCTTCCTGCCATTTAGCTCTAACCTTTTGAGTTCCGCAATGCTGTTTTTGGGTGCGCCGCCGCTTTCATCAACAATGGGAGGGGTCGAGGCGGTAAGCTGCGAAAAGGAAATAAGCACAGCGTTCAAAATAAGCATTGCGGTAAAAAATACCGCTGCGTTTTTCAAGCGTATAAGCAGCTTTGAGTATTGCTTTCTACCCAGGTATGCAATGGTACAGCGTGCAGCCTGGAACAAAGTATTTGCAAGTGAAATCATCGACAAAACAATCAAAATGAGAAAAGCAGTAATCTGAATCATTGTGAATCCTCCTTTATTGTTTAATGTATATGCATTCCAGTGAATTTCCCATCATCGGGATATCAGTGATGCGGCTGTCTATGGGAAACAGTTTGTTTTGCTCTGTCAGGCGTTTTATAAAGCTTATTTTGTTCGTATCAGTCAGCGGTTCGCGGAAAACAAGTACTCCCTGTGATTTCAAAGAACCGGCCAGTTCTGGAAGGACTATTTCCAACTCACTGTCGGAAATATCGTGCAGAACAAAGTGGCAGTACACTACATCGAAGCATTCATCATCAAGCATCGGGAATTCCCATAACAGGTAACTTATATTCCCATGGTTTCGCAGTGTCTTACGGCAGGCATTCAGCCATCTCTCAGAAATATCCAGACAAGTCAAATGCCCATGGGGCAGCTTTTTAGCTGCGTAATACGCAACGGTTCCCATGCCGCATCCAAAATCCAGCACATTCTCCCAGCCTTCAAGAGGCAGGTGATCTGCAAATGACTGGTATACACACCTGCCGCAAATTAAGAAAGCAAGCCTTGTCAGAAATATCTCTAAACGATTCGGTTCACACTTCATTTTTATCACCTCACAATAAAAATCAGCTGTATTTCAGGCTCATCACTAGCATAACAGTTGAACCTTTCATACAGCTGATATGAATCTTAAATCTATCTTAAATCAATCTGACTTATAACTTGGGAACCGTAATCCGGAAAGTACTGCCCTTGCTTTCACCGGAGAGAAGCACCAAATCTCCGCCATGTGCCTGGGCAATTTTTTTTGCGATGGAAAGCCCTAATCCGCTGCCGCCGGTTTTTGAGTTACGGGAATCATCTGCCCGGACAAAAGGTTTGAATATGCTGCCTGCAAGCTGATCTGGAATACCAATCCCATTGTCACTGAAATCAATCAGCACCTGATCATCCTTTACAGTGAGACTTACTGTTACCATTGCTCCCTTAGGATTGTAACGCATTGCATTATTTGCAAGATTTTCAATAATCCGATTGAAGCGGTCGATATCAAGCATAACAAAAATTTTATCTTCAGGAATATTGAAATTATATTCGAATCCCTCCTGCTCTAACCGAGGCACCAGCTCGCCGCATATTTGCCTTATATATTCACATACATCAGTTCCTGCCAGCTTAAGTGTAAACTCCGGACTGTCCAATTGGGAAAGCTCAAACAACTCGGTAAGCAAGCGGTTTGCCCTTTTACTGTTGTTAAGAATTATCTCAAAGTATTCATTCCGTTCCTGCCAAGTCATATTTGAATTCTTTAGGAGCAGTTCCGCATAGCCTTGTATGCTTGACATAGGATTCTTAAGATCATGGGAGATGTCGAGAATCAGCCGCCGCCTGTCTTCCTCTGACTTTTTTCGCAGAGACATTTCATGTTCGATTCGGGCTGCCATATCATTAAAAGTATTCTGAAGTTCGGCAAATTCATTTTTAAGACGCAGGTCAACCCGGACAGAATAATCTCCTTCCCGCAAAAGCCTTGTTCCATCACAAAGTTTATGCAGAGGTCCTGTTATGCTCGCTGCGGTAATTCTGGAATAAATAAGAGCGAAAAGTGCCAATACCGATAGATAAATAATCCCTACGAAGGCAATCGCCCATCCGGCTCGCATGAAATCACCTGCAGCGGCTGCTTTGTTATAAACCAGTGCAAAATCTATCCGAATTGATGTTGGAAAAGTAACAATCAACCAAAACCTGCCTTTTGGATGATAGAGAATATCGTAGTGATAAGGCTTAATTTTACTTTCCCTCAAAAATGTGGTAAATTCCTCTGCAGTCAACCTGTCCTTCCCTAATGTATCAAGCCCTTTCGAATAAACGATACGGTATTCTTCGTCCACAACCTGTACACCTCCGCCGTTTTGAACTACAGCGGATGAATCAATCTGATTGTAGTCATCTTTGACAATTTTACCGGCGGGATATCTGTTCTTTGCCAGAGAACCTGCAATCAAACCACTTGCAAAGGATAAAAGCACAAACGCCAAAATTGTATCCAATATGGTCAGTATAAAAATTACCAGGAAGTTCTTGAAGAATTGATTGGACAGTTTTGTTCTCATGGCCGTTCACCGGTATAATGCAGTTTATACCCGATTCCGCGTATAGTTTTCAGATATTTTGGGTTTTGCGGATCATCTTCAATACGGTTCCTGATTCGGCTTATGTGCACCATTACGGTATTGTCGTCAAAATAGTATTCCTCATTCCATACTGCATGATAAAGCTGCTGTTTAGTGAAAACTTTCTCCGGGTGTTCCATAAAATGCAACAGCATCTTGTATTCTTTCGCTCCAAGTTCAATCAGCTCTCCATTCTTATAGACACAGCATTTGTCCTTGTCTATTGACAAATTTCCGTATGTGATGCTTGCAGCAGCTTTTTCTTTCTGAGAAAGATACTCATTGCTGCGTCTAAGATGTGCACTCACTCTGGCTGCCAATTCAGCGATAGAAAATGGTTTGACAAGATAATCATCTGCACCCAGGCCCAGCCCCAAAATTTTATCCATTTCATCAGCCCTTGCCGTCAGAAATATGACGGGAATGGTGCTGTATTCCCGAATTTTACGGAGAAGGTTAAATCCGTCCATAACAGGCATCATTACATCAAGGATTGCCAGATGAATGTTCTCTGCCTTGATAATATCCCATGCATCTTTGCCGTTTTTCGCTGTCAAAACGGTATATCCATATTCTTCAAGACTAATTTTCACCAGATTTCGAATGTCGTTCTCATCGTCTGCAATCAATATATTCATATAGTTTAGCCCCTCTCAACGATAATAGAAAAACAAAGTGGACTTAATATTTCATAAAATAATTGATTTAATTACATTTAAATTACCATGTTAAACTGCTATACTCAAGATAAGCTTTTAAATGGGGTAAGAAGTTTTTTGAATATACAAACCGCAACCGTTTTTATCGTTTTGCACATGCTCAACATGTATTCTGGGAAAACATGATTCTTCCCGCTTACAACGGAAGCCAGTTATACCCTGTAGGGCACAGATTTCAGGCATCATATGCAGTTAGGCCTGATTATTCTTATACATTCTCTGTAGACTGGCAATTGTTGAAACAAAAAGAATGCAGCCGTATTATTTCAGAAGGGCTAGATTCTTATGAAAAGCATGTTTTAAATTTGCCGGCCAACATATGCCGCTGCCGGTTTGAATATACAGGCTGCTCCAGACGGGCGTTCAAATGGAAGGCCGCTGGCTGATTCAATAGGAGCAATACACGGAAAAGATACAAAAGGACCTACAGCAATGCTGAACAGCGCAGCAAAGCTTCCTCAGAAATTAATGCTTGGAACTCCCGTTTTAAACATCCGCCTTCAGAAAAATTTTTTACTTGATTATCTGCGGCCATTGGTTATGGGATACTTCAGTCAAGGGGGACTGCAGATTCAAATCAGCTGCATCTCCCAAGAAGACATACTGGATGCAATTATACATCCGGAAAAACATCAGAATCTGATTGTACGAATAGGAGCTATTCGGAATACTTTAACAGATTATCTCCCGAGCTGAAACAAACAGTGTTAAAAAGGATGGAATTCAGTACACTTAACTAATCTTGATTTTTCATTGTGTAAATTGGGATCATAGTAATCAGTCTAGCGCATAACGTTCGGTAACATGGTCTTTCCAATACCATTCCAGCAGGTCGCCTTCAGTCTCCCATATTTCATCGAACATCTTCTTTATGTTATTCAGGGTTAGACTAGAAGCAACATTAGGATCCAAAGCTACTGCATAAAATGCCTTTTCTTTATTTTTTTCCATAATAGAT
>JAAZHD010000164.1 GCA_012510895.1 Clostridiales bacterium | reverse complement strand
GCTCTGAAATACGTTGAAAAAGCAAAAGAGCTGTCCGCATCTATGAAAGCCAACGACTTCCATGACCTGCTTGCCTGCCACGAAGCGGATGCCATGGTGCTTTCAGCAGAGATGCAATTCCGGGCGTCAGCAATGCGGGAAGAATCAAGAGGTTGGTTCCTGCGGGAAGATTTCCCGGACATGGACAATAAAAACTGGCTGAAGTGGATTATTGTGAAAAAAGACGGCGATACGATGAAGTTTAGCACAGAAGCTGTACCCTATGATAAATGGCCAATCAAACCGAATGTATAAGGAAATGTATAATTTCAAAAAATTTCACAGCCCCCGGTTTCTTGCCTTTGGCAAAGAACCGGGGCTTTTCTGTTCACTTGCTCCGCTAACAATTACTCTATCTTTTCTGCCAATCAGACCGTAGGATTGCATACTGTTTAACATCCCAGTATTTGTTTTTGGCAAATATTTTTTCCCGGATAACACCTTCAAAACTCATACCGACTTTTTGCATTACCCGTCCCGATTTCTCATTGGGTAGGGAGTGACAGCTCTCTATTCTGTTTAACCCCATTTCTTCAAAGGCAAACTGTAGTACCCGGCTTACAGCTTCCGGCATAATTCCCTGGCCCCAATATTTCCTGGACAGAACATAGCCAATTTCCGCACTTTTATTTTCAGATCATACCGCGGTATCCCAACAGAACCAATCAATTTGCCTGTAGATTTTAAAACAATACCCCATTCTCCTGCTTCATCTTTTTCATATTTGTCAAGAATGATATTAATGAAACTTCTTGCTTCTTCTATGGACTTATGTGTCTCCCAGGTCATAAATCGTGACACTTCGGGATCTGAACCGTATGCGAAAATATCATCTGCATCCTGCAGCGTAAGTTTTCTCAGAATTAATCTTTCCGTCTCCAGCTGTGGTGTGCCTTTAAAAACTAAATCCGGCATAAACTTTACCCTCCTTCCAACACTTCTGCATTTGCCATATATAGTTATATTTTTACACCCCCTGGATTAAATCCCTTCTGTTGTATCCAATAAATCCGGCTACAGTTAGCACCGCTGCGATGAGTATAAGTATTATTATTTGGATATAATTTATCTCTTCAATTGGTACTTGCGGGATATGGCCAAAGGGAGTAAGTTGAGACATCCAACCAGGCAACTGCAGCATATCGCCTAAATATGCCACAAAAAACGTATATCCCAGGTACAGCCAGGTTAAGCCGGTTAGTTTTGGTATAAAACCAATCAATAATACGGCTAACCCTACCATAACCCAAATAGCCGGCAGATAAACAAAACCTGCCTTCAGCAAAGTATAAAGTGGTAATTTATCTTCCATGACAAAACTTGCAGCAGACCAAAATCCCATGATTGACACCAGTTGGATAAGAGGAGCAGCAATAATGGCAATGAGCGTATAACTGCCAATCATCCTATTTCTGGAAACAGAACCGGCAAAGACTTGTTCCGTTCTGCCTCTTTTTTCTTCGGCCCAAAGCTTAAGGATATACATTAAGGTAGGTAACGTTCCAATTATACTTAAAATAATAACAAGCATAACCATGAATCTTTCAGTCAAAGTAAAACCTTCTGCCACCGGTATCATTTGCCGGATCATTTCACTGCTATCCAGGAAACCCTCCAAATCTCCCAAAATAGAACCATAGGAAACACCCAGGACAAACATGCCTACCAACCAGGCGATAAGAACTGTTTTCTGTAACCTTAATGCTAGCCCCAGGGGGGATAAAAGCAGTTTGGAAGCATGTTTTCTGCCCGGTCTTGTGGGGATAAAACCGGCTTCCAGGTCTCTAATGG
>JAAZHD010000163.1 GCA_012510895.1 Clostridiales bacterium | reverse complement strand
GGCTATAAAGTGTATATTGGCGGCAGATGGGGAAAACGTGTTGCCAGAGGAAAGCCTCTCAGCAAAATTTTTACCAGCATTGACGAGACTTTGGATGTAATTGAAAAGGCTATCCTTTTATACAGGGAACAGGGAAAAACCGTAGAACGCTTCGGTCAGACCATTGACAGGCTTGGTTTTGAAAATGTTGAAAACCAGTTATTATCAAATGATCTGCTGGAAAGAAAAGCAGACATTCTGGAAGCAGAACTTCACATGACAAGCGGAGCAACTTGTTAGAAACTGACTGTTAAATACTGTTAAAATTGATAAACAGGCAAATAAAAAGCTTTCATGACTCAAAATTATACATATATGAGATGAAAGCTTTTTAATATTACATATTTTTTTCAGATTAAATCCTCAATTGAGTTTCTAAATTATGCGATGTCTTCATATTCATTATCTTCGCCAATATATATTCCCTCTTCCTGTTGTACTGTATCCCTTGGAATAGGCTTATTCATGACTCTTTCTATTCTCTGTAATAATTTCTCCTTCCGATCACTAAAAAATTTTTCAAAATCATCAGCATATAAATATTCAGGCGCGAGAACGTGAGACTTTAAAATCTCATTAAATTCTTCATCGTCTACTCCGGCATGTTTTTGTATTCTCTTCAAATATTTGCTTGGAGCATCTCCGCTGACTATGCGGTTTGTTCGGCTTGACAGGGGTGTCTTATTGATTATGCTGTTATAGTCCCCTTTTTTGATATTATTCTTCTCACACCATGATACAGGAAAAATATGATGAATATCTATAGACTCTGAAAAATAGGTACTAAGATCAATCTTCGTGGCTGACAGCCAGTCTCTCGTATCATCAGCCATAAGCAAAGCATAAATCCCTTTATATGCGGCGCTGTTCCTGGTTCTTAGAGTATGCAAACGTGAAGGAGAAAAACTGGCATCATACACAGTTTTAGGTTCAGGACCGTTGTTCGTAATCCATTCCACTACCTGAGGAAGGTCCAGGGCATAACGGGTTTCATTTGCAGATCCGTAAAGCTCTCCAAAAACACCGCACCAGAACCACTGCATAAGTTTCTTTTTGTATCCTAAGTTATCAATATTTTCACCAATAGCAGCCAGAATTGCAGACATTGGTATCAACTGCGCAGGATAAGGCAGATCCCTGGCTGTGTATATATGGTTTTCAAAAAGCAGTTTTGCAGCTTTAATTAACCCCTGCACTATCATATCCCTGTTGTTTTTATAATCTTCCAGTGTTAAATCAAGCATATCTTTTCTTTTACAACTTACAGCAGGCAGTTTTTCTTCCGAAATGTTCTGTTTTGCCTGCTTGTCTCTTTTGTTATAAGAGGCCAGCAATGTAATTGCTTGAATTAAATCAGTGTTGCTTACCTTTGTTAGCACGTTATATTCTGATATTTTTTCTTTAATTTCCTGCCAGTCTTTTTTTAAATCGAAATTATCAGCAGCAAAAGATGCAGTTAATAATTCAAAGACATTTAAAGAAACTCCGCCTGTATTTACCTTCTCAAAGACCTGACAAACTGCTTCTTTAGGATTTTCTTTCTTCATTATAATTACAGGAAGCATATACTGTTTAAAACTACTAATTATCTTTTCTTCAAACTTATCCCAGAATATGGATTTTTCTGAATCATACTGCCAGTATTTATTGAATTCGCGTCTCCATTTAGTGTGATTATCAATCATGGAAACCGGATACATCAGGTTCTTATATTCATACTCTTCCTCAGATAAATCAAGAACAATTCGACGGCCAAAGTCTTCGGTAATCTGTTTATGTTCATTAACTGAAATTATTGCCTCTTCAAGATCATAGCCGTCATCCATAGCTTTAATCATATCAATGTAATACCAGCGTTTTATTTCATAGTTTTTTTCATTTCTGGTAGTAACAATTTCATCACTTATGATAGCCTGATAAAGAGACGTTATACGCTGCTGACCATCAAGAATAAGTAACTCAGGTTTTACATCGACATTAAGTTTAACTCCTTCAATAGGTTTAGTTTTAAACTTTATGTTTTCATTTCCTGTTTCAAGAAGCATTATGGCACCAATTGGAAAAGATTTTGCAACGCTTGCTATAATACCTTTAATTCGATTATCATCCCAGACCCATCCTCTTTGGAAATCAGGCAGCTGTATTTTTCCTGTGTGAACATCTTTCAATATTTCAAGTAGACCTCTCTTAGTAGAATCAAAAGTTTCCACATTATCACCTGCTCTTCTATTGTAGTTACCCTAATGAAATTCATTACAAGAAACACCATTCTGCTTATGTTTCGTTTTGAAAGGTATATCAAATTTAGTATAACAAAAATAAGGTTGTTCGTATAGGCAGAATAAATGTGATACAATTTATGCGGTCTTACTTGTAACTGCAAAAGCTAATTCCTCAAAATATTTACTCAAGTGCGGCGGACTCCATTCAGGACTTCTGCAAAGAAAAACATAATCATATCTCTCCCTGAATATTAATTCTAAATCTGTAGTATGTTTGAACGGAAACTCTCCTTCAAGGCTGCAGGTCTGAGAATCAGCCCTTCTGATCCAGATTACTTCTGTATTCCTTCTCATCTCTATTACTCTTCTTAACCAATTGCCGCAATTCAACCTGTTTCCGCCTGTATAGAAATTATAATAATCATGATGAAAATCTACGTTTACCAGTTTTACTTTTAAGCTACAGGGAATTCTATTTATAATTCTTGCTATATCCTTATGGGTATCAGAGCATATGAATTTTTCTTTATCCACATGCAATAATCTGAGAAAACCTTTCATTTTATAGTACTCTTCTATAAGGCCTGCCTCCTTTAACGCGGGATATTTTAAATACCTCTCCTTCCACATTTCCTCAAGCATTTCCTTTGGTACTTCGTCGTTTCCTTTCGGGAAATATATAGCCCTCTCCTTTGCAGTTACATCTATAAAATAGTCAAAATCAATACTTAATACTCCAACCATATCATCGCCTCCTGATAGTAAGGACATACTATGTTGGAATATTCAAATATCATAGTTTTCATAAATTACTATTAAATATCAGAGCTTGTCTCTGTTACAAAAATGTGCATTATGCATAAGAGAGTTGTACAAGGTTAATATTTTATAAACTTGTCTCCTGGAATTCCGCAAATACTGCATTTTTCCGGAACATATTTTTCAATATTGCCGCACACAGGACATACATAATAAAATACTTCCTCTGTCCGGTCAAGGCTTTCTAATGCCTCCTCATATAGTCTGGCATGAACCTCTTCAGCCTTCATTGCGAAATCAAATATTCTTTGTGCAGATTTGTTTCCGGCATTTTCAGCTTCTTTTACGAATTCAGGGTACATCTCCTTATACTCATATGTTTCGCCTGCAATGGCGTCTTTCAGGTTATCGGCAGTAGAGCCGATTTTGCCTGCTATCTCATATTGCTTAAATGCGTGTATAGTTTCAGCATGAGCTGCCGCTCTGAACAGTTTAGCAGCATTAAGCTTTCCTTCTTTTTCAGCTTTTTCAGCATAAATCAGATATTTTCTGTTAGCTTGAGATTCACCGGCAAAAGCTGTCATTAGGTTTTCAATGGTCTTATCGCTCTCTGTTGATTTTTCCTCACCATCAAATATTAATTTAAGTAATTTTTCAATAGTTTCCCGCGGCAAACCTTCATGATCCTCATCCAGAAGAGCTTGCAAGAACTCCTTTGTGTTTTCGCTTTGCGGAAGCATATATCCGGCCTCGCGGATGATATCTTCCGCCATAATACGATTGGATTTCTCGATTGCTTTCGCCAACTTGCCCGGTAATCCGGCTGCTATTTTTTCCTGTTCGGATTTACTTCGCAATAGTGCATTCATAGCACTCACGACAGTTTCGGTTTTAGGATGCTGATGCGGATATTCAAAGGGTACCATGGAAATTGCGCCGGACGGACATGCATCAGCACAATCTCCGCAACCAATACATTTTTCAACATCAATAATGCTATTCTCAGTATCTGTAGCGCCCGTTGGGCATACATACAGACACAGACAGGCTTTAGTACATAAACGAATATTTCTGACCGCATATTTCTTGGACATATATGCTACCTCCCTTCAATCTTCTCAAATTTCCAGTTCGGCACTTTACAGACAGGGCAAACATCCGGTAATTTATCTCCTATGTAAATAAAGCCGCAAATTGTGCAAACATGAACATCTGTGTCTTCAATAAGAGCCTCGCCTTGTTTCTCATATCGCGACAATATAGATTTTATAACCTTGGTTACCTTTTCACCCCAAACCAGGGCTCGTAGAGCACCCCGATCCTTAACTTCAGCTGCTGCAGCGTTTGCATACGCATAACCTTCCCTAAGATCTTTGTCAATAAGGTCTGATAACTGACTAAAACTCGGTTCTTCAGAAGACTTGGAAACTGATTTAAAGTAATCGGCAAGTTCATTAAGTAAAATTGATTCTTCTTTTTTATACTGTTTTTCCAAGCCGCGGGCAAGATTTGTACATATCGCACTCATTTCCAAGG
>JAAZHD010000162.1 GCA_012510895.1 Clostridiales bacterium | reverse complement strand
GATTAATGATATGCAAATCTACCATTGGGATGTACTATAAAATTTTTTTATTAACCTCTTAAAAAGCTGGAAGCTGCTATTTTAATAAATAGCAGCTTCCAGCATCCTTCTTTTGAAAAATATTGTCCATGCTGATATGTAGATTAGATTGGCACAAACCGAAGACAAACTCTTTCAATGTTTCACGTGAAACATTTTATTGTGCCATTAATGTTTCACGTGAAACATTTTATCGTTTCATTCTATCCATTATTCTTTCAAGATCTTCATTACTATAGTATTCTATCTGTATTATTCCTCTTTTCCTTCCGGGTTTTATGGTTACTCTTGTTCCAAAGTATTCTTCCAAATTTTCTTCAATTTCGATTAAATAGCTTGGCTTTGCGGTATTTGCAGCACCTTTTTGCTTTTTGTCTTCACCCTCAAGTCTTTTTGCCAAATTCTCAGCTTCACGAACGCTTAAATCATTTTCTATAATATTTTTTACCAATATATCTCTTAATGTATGATCACGTAAGCTTAGTAATGCTCTTGCGTGGCCGGGCGTAATTAACCCGTCCTCTATATGTTTTATTATTTCTTCACTTAGTGTAAGAAGCCTAAGTGAATTTGATACAGCCGGTCTGCTCCAACCTATTCTTTCCGCCACCTCTTCCTGAGTAAGGCCATATTCTTCAATTAATTGTTTTATTCCCTGGGCTTCTTCGATAGGATTCAAGTCTTCACGCTGAAGATTTTCTATTAAAGCAATTTCTACGACCTCATTCTCACTTATATCACGTATTATCGCCGGAATATGGGTTAATCCGGCTATTCTTGCTGCACGCCATCGTCTTTCACCCACAACAATCATATATCTTTCTTTATTTGGTTTTACAATTATCGGCTGTACAACTCCGTGTTGTTTAATAGATTCAGCAAGCTCCTTTATCTTTTCCTGATCAAATTTTTTTCTTGGTTGATCTGTGTTTGGATCGATTTGATTTATTGCAATTTCCTGTACATGTCCACTCTGAGCATCGGTATCCAGCTCATCAATTGACGGAAGCAGAGCATCTAAGCCTTTACCCAGTCCTCGCCTTGCCATTATATCAACTCCTCATTATTTTCTAGAAACTCTTCTGCCAGTTCATTGTATGCAACTGCACCAACACATTTCGGATCGTATAATGTTATCGGCATTCCATGACTTGGTGCTTCACCAAGTCTCACATTTCTCGGTATTATTGATCTATACACTTTATCTCTGAAATGCTTTTTTACATCTTCTACGACTTGTATTGAAAGGTTTGTTCTTGCATCAAACATTGTTAATACAACGCCCTCTATTTCCAACAAAGGGTTCAAATTCTTTTTCACAAGACTTATGGTGTTAATTAGCTGACTTAAACCTTCCAAAGCATAGTATTCACACTGTATCGGAACAATTACTTTATCCGATGCAGTCAAAGCATTAATTGTAAGCAGACCAAGGGAGGGGGGACAGTCAATAAATATGTAATCATAGTCGCTATTTATATTTTCAATTGCTTTCTTTAATATAGTTTCCCTTGCCATCATGGGTACCAGTTCAATCTCTGCACCTGCCAATTCCAGCTTTGATACTATAATGTCCAGGTTTTCTATCTGTGTTTTTACAATTGTTTCGTTTATATCAATGCCATTTACCAGAACATCGTATATTGAATATTTAATCTCGTTTTTTTCAATTCCAAATCCACTGGTGGTATTACCTTGTGGATCTATATCTATAACAAGTACTTTTCGTCCTTTGCTTGCTATGCAGGCGCTTAAATTTACATTGGTAGTAGTTTTCCCGACTCCTCCTTTTTGGTTTGCAATAGAAATTATTTTGGACATGGAAACATCTCCTTCTTATTGATGCCTTTCATCTCCTATTATAT
>JAAZHD010000161.1 GCA_012510895.1 Clostridiales bacterium | reverse complement strand
GTGGCCGGTTTCTTCTGCAATTTTACACAGTGATTTTGCTTTATAATTTCGTAAATATTTGATAAGATATATTTGTTCCATTGTCAGCATACTTTCTATCCCCCTTTAGTTTTGGACACTAAAAGGGTTATTTTGTATGGTGGCGGGCAATTTTTTCATATTTATGCGGGGATTTTTAAGTTCCGCAGTACTTGGTTTTTATTATGCCAAAAACAGGTTAATTCTTTTGCTTCCAAATAATCATTAAAATTTATCTTTAATAGGTATATTTCTTAAGTATGGATAAAAGAATCTTTCAAATTTATTACATCATGTATAATTTCGAAAGGAGTATGTGATATGAAAAATGGTACAGGTTTTTTTCAATCTGGCTGGGATGAAAACGACAGTAAAAATTTCATAGATTATGGTTTGTTTTTTGTTCCTGAAAGGGAAAGACAACATAAAATCATATGCAGTGCTATACCCGAATCCACCGGCTCAACAAAAATAGTGGATATCTGTTGCGGTGACGGCCTTCTGGGCAGGGAAATCCTGAGAAGGTTTCCCCATCATCAGTTATATTTATTTGACGGATCCATGACAATGCTTGAAAAGGCCAAAGAGAACCTGGGCGAATATATAGACAGGGTAGAATTTACACGTTTCGACCTTGCAAAAGACGATTGGAGGCATTTCTCCTGAGGACTGCATGCGGTGGTTTCATCTTTAGCAATTCATCACCTTGACGATGAAGGAAAGAAAAAACTATTCAGGGATCTTTCTTCAAACCTTGTGAGCGGAGGAGCTTTAATAATTGCAGACTTAGTAAAGCCAACCTGTAAGGCAGGCAAGGAAATAGCAGCCAGGGAATGGGATGATGCTGTCTATAAGAGGGCAATGGAGCTTCTGGGCAACCCTGATGCCTATGAACATTTTAAGAAGCTGAACTGGAATATATATTCAGATCCTGATCCGGATGAGGAAGACAAACCATCGATTTTGTTTGACCAGTTAAAATGGCTTGAGGAAGCCGGGCTTGTAAATATAGACGTTTTTTGGATGAAAGCCGGGCATGCCATTTTTGGAGGCTATAAACCCTGATAGCTTGAGAGCTATAGCCTTGACATCAACATTTTTATTATCAGTTTATCCCCCCCCCCAGAAATTCGTAATGATGCTCTATATTTATTAAATAGCTGGAGTAGTTTATGCTACAAACTGTTGGCGCTTGTAGGACAATGAAATTTGTGATGGCTGTGGCCCTATATACTAACAGGAATCCTAACAAAGAATGTCAAATTTAATAATTAAAACAATTGGAGGAAGGGAGTACACCTATGGAAATCAATCCGAATGATGTATCTCAAAAGGAGAACCACTTATTATTAGACAGTATCGTCTGTCCAAGACCGATTTTTTTTGTTTCTACGCTAAACAAGCAAAATATTGTTAATCTAGCCCCTTACAGCATGTCTACCATTGCCAGCACCAGTCCCGCTATGGTTTGCTTTAGTGTCGCACTTCGCCCAAACGGAGAGGAAAAAGATACGCTTGCCAATATTAGAGAAACAGGAGAATTTGTTGTCAATACCGTAACTGCAGAAATTCTAGATGATGTACTGATCGCTGCGGGTGACTACAACCCGGGAATAAGTGAGTTAGAGTATGTCAATCTAAGTACATTGCCGAGTGTTACCATTGCTCCTCCCCGGGTTAAAGAATCCCCGGTACATTTAGAATGCAAGCTGCATCAAATTGTTGAGCTTGGTGCACATAGCCTGATAATCGGAAGAATCCAACTCTATCATATTGCGGATGAAGTATACTCAGGAGACGATGTGGATACCGCCAAGTTAAACATAATTGGTCGCATGAGAAAAAGTTCATTTGTAAGGACATCTGATGTGTTTTCCAATGAAAACTTGTGGAAGTTATATCATGGTAGTTAGGTAAGGTTTGCATTACTTCTACGTGATGTTCTACCATAACCCCAACTACAAAGTGACAAGCTACTATCAATAGATTAAAAGAAAAACCATGCACGAGGCTATAACCCTATGTGTTAGGCTAGTTGTCGTATAGAGAAAAATTGTATAATAGAATTACGATAACTCCTAAGGAGAAAGATAATGTCAAAAAACAATAAAAATAATAGAACCTATACAAAAGAATTCAAAGCTTCGGTTCTTAATAGGCTGGAGCCACCGACAAATGATACCGTAGCTAGTTTGTCAGAAGAATTAGATATCCCTAGAACTACTATATACCAATGGAACAGAACGAAGAGGAATAAAACAGGTAGTCCAAAGACCAAAGCAAGATGGACTTCAGAAGATAAATTTCATATAGTATTAGAAACCTCTGCCCTCACAGAACAAGAATTAGCAGCCTACTGCCGTAGGAAAGGTTTGTTTGTAGAAGAAGTTAATGCCTGGCGAGAACAGTGCAAAAAGGCCAATACATCAAACACTAATGATCCTCTGAAACTGGAAGAAGATCTCAAGGAGGAGAAACAAAAGAGTGAAAACCTTGAGAAGGAACTCCGAAGGAAGGAGAAGGCGTTAGCGGAAGCAGCAGCGTTGCTAGTGCTTCGAAAAAAAGCCCAAGCGATTTGGGG
>JAAZHD010000160.1 GCA_012510895.1 Clostridiales bacterium | reverse complement strand
GTATCAATGTATAGCCATGCTTCCTTGCAGCATCTTCTACTCCCCGGGATACCAAGGAAAAACAGGGTTTCAGATATTGGGAACGATTAACCCTATTGTTCTGGTTTTACCTTCTTTCAATCCTTTGGCTAAAGCATTAGGTTGATAGTTCAACTGCTTAACCGCAGCCAATACCCTTTCTTTTGTTTTCTCATCCACAGGGATTTTTCCGCTTAATGCCCGAGATACTGTGCTGGAGGAAACACCTGCCAGCTTTGCAACGTCTTTAATAGTAGCCATAATCTTCAATCATACCCTTTACACATGTTCAGCCAGATGACTGCTGACAAGATTTGCCTTCCCTTTTCTGCAATCATTGTACAGAGGCAGATAGACTTTGCTGTCCTTAATCACACAACCGGTTTTTCCTCCATATCTCATTATTTCCGAACATTTGCCGCATGCTATACAGCACTTTGAAGCAACCATTTTACCTTCATGGTAAATATCCCGGGCAAAATCCGGATATGCAAAGGATTGGCGTCCAAACCCTGCCATCTTAAACCAACCATTTTCAAGAACACCGGCTGCCACCATGCCGCCAAAATCGCGCAACCAGCTGAAACCGCTGCCAACTACCAGCATTTCCGGTGCTGCTTTCTGAAGTTCTTTTCCTGCATTCAGTATTCGTTCTACTCCAATCAGTTGATGTTCAGGCGGTGTATAAAATCCGATATCATAGGGACGATTGACATGAGGATTATAATATGGATTTCCGACTGTTACGTTTACAATTTTGACACCTTTATCCCATAACATTTTCATTAGTTTCTTCGGTTCAGAAAGATCCATAATATGATGATCATCGCTGTCTACACCCCAGCCATAAGGATAGGGAATGGCATCATAAGCATTAAGGCGTACTGCAATGTCTATGGAATTGCCTAAACGATCACGAATCTTATCAATAATATTCAAGAGGAAACGAGTTCGATTTTCAAAGGAGCCGCCATATTTCCCTTCTCTGGTAAATGCGGATAAAAGTTCATTATTCAAATATCTGTGACATGCTTTTATATCTACAGCATCAAATCCTGCTTTTTGCGCCAATATGGCAGCATCTACAAATCTATCCTCCAATTCTTCCAATTCGGAATCGGTGACAATATGATAGTCTAATTCATCTTTGTCCAGATATGGATTTCTTGTTGCTATTATTGGTTGAGGTTTTTCACCCGGGCGGCTGTATCGACCGGAATGAGTTAACTGAATTACTGTATATTGCTCGGATGATGTTTCTGAATTAGAAACCGGAGCACTGTCTTCCTTTATACTTTCAACTAAACGCTGAAATTCGTTTAATGTTTTATTATTAATGTATAATTGCCTTGGATTAGCTCTGCCGTCTTGCGTAACAGCGGTTGCCTCTACCCACAACAATCCTGCACCGCCTTTGGCAAATCTCTCATAACGACGAAAAACCAATTCATCCGGAGATCCATCCGCTTTTCCGTCGCAACCTTCCATAGGT
>JAAZHD010000159.1 GCA_012510895.1 Clostridiales bacterium | reverse complement strand
GGAAAAGGGATATGACAATAATAATGCCTGACTATGGCAACACCATAGGGGTTTAGCACCATGGAGTAGCAGTATGTTTTTCCGATTGCCGAATATCGGGCATGTAAATCAGCCGTAACCTCTTCTGAGTGCTTTATTAGAATATCACGGGGCAGTATTGCATTTAAGGCATAACTGTAGCGTTCAGGAGGCACTGAGGCATCAGTGAAAAAATTCGCTGTCTGTCCTCTGGCATGAACTCCGCTGTCAGTTCGGCCGGAGCCGATGACGGGTGTCTTTTTGCCTGTCAGTTTCTCAAGTGCATCTTCCAAAACCTGCTGTATGGTTACGGCATTTTCCTGTCTCTGCCAGCCTGCATAATTATGCCCATCATATTCTATCACAAGTTTTATGTTTTTCATGCGATTCTTCTCACTTTTGCACATTTTTCGGCTGCAGTCACCTCTTCAGTATGGGTTGCAATCTTTCCCCCTGCCCTATAGATAGGTATTCAGGAGTACAGCAGCAATCAAAGCTGCAATAGATGCAAAGGCCAGAACATCAAGACGCCCCATGGTCAATACCTTCATACGGGTTCTGGATTCACCTCCGCGATAACAGCGGGCTTCCATAGCCATAGCCAAATCATCCGCTCTGCGGAAGGCAGACACAAACAGGGGAACCAGTAAGGGAACCATAGCTTTTGCACGCTGTATGAGATTTCCGCTTTCAAAATCTGCCCCTCTGGCCATTTGTGCCTTCATTATCTTATCAGTTTCCTCCAGCAGGGTAGGAATAAAACGGAGGGCTATGGTCATCATCATGGCCAGTTCGTGGGAAGGAAACTTAATTACCCTAAGCGGCCTTAACAGCGACTCTATTCCATCAGTAAGTGAAATAGGCGAGGTGGTTAAAGTAAGCAGCGACGTACCCACTACCAGAAATACAAGTCTTAAGGTCATGAAAAAGGCTTGCCTCAATCCTTCCTTTGTCACTCGGATAAACCAAAGGGTAAAGAGTGTTGTTTCCCCGGCAGTAAAGAAAATATTAATGAAAAAGGTCAGCAATATGATAAACAAGAGGGGTCGAAGGCCTTTTAAAATATATTTAACGGGTATTCCTGAAAGAATTACGATCAGTGCCAAAAAAGCCAGTATAAATAAGTAGCCGGTATAATAGCGGACAAAAAATATTATAATGATAAACAGGAAGGTAATGACCAGCTTTGTTCTGGGATCCAGCCGATGAATGGGTGAATCTGACGGATAATATTGTCCTATGGTAATGTCCCTAAGCATGTTTCCTACCCTCCAGAATCTTTTTCACTACTTCTTTTGCCTGCTCCACGGTATAGATATCGGAAGGCACATCCAATCCTTTTTCCTTAAGTGCCAGCATGAGATTTGTAACCTGGGGCACATCCAGCCCCATCTCTTTTAGTTGTCCGGAACGGGCAAAAACTTCCCGGGGTGTGCCTGTTAAAGCAATCTGCCCCTTATTCATTACAATAATTCTGTCCACCAGCCTGGCCACATCCTCCATACTGTGAGAAACGAGTATGATAGTTATTTTTCTGTCACGATGGAGTGTTTTTATCTCGTCAAATATTTCGTCTCTGCCTCTTGGGTCAAGGCCTGCTGTTGGTTCATCTAGGATAAGTACTTCCGGCTTCATAGCCAACACACCGGCTATGGCAACCCTGCGCCGCTGTCCTCCGCTGAGCTCAAACGGGGAACGATCTTTTATCTGATCATAGTCGAGCCTAACCAAACGGATGG
>JAAZHD010000158.1 GCA_012510895.1 Clostridiales bacterium | reverse complement strand
TTACAGTACATTTTAAACCGGATTTTGCAATAGACAACTTACGCAGTAATAATTATATTTGCCATTTTACTGTGTTTAAGCGGGAACTTATTGAGAAAGTTGGATTGTTTCGAAAGGAGTGTGATGGAAGTCAAGATCATGATATGATTTTACGGTTGACTGAAGTAGCGGAAAATATTGTCCATATTCCTAAAGTTCTGTATTTTTGGCGTGCACATATAAATTCAGTTGCTGGGGATATAAAGTCGAAGCAATATGTTGCTGAAGCTGGAATAAAGGCAGTTTCTGATCATCTTATCCGGCTGGGTATAAAAGCGAAGGTAGAAAGCTCAAATTTTTTTCCGGTGATATATAGAATAAAATATGATCTGTTGGAAAAACCATTAATTTCGATTATTATATCCAACAGTAATAGTACAAGTGAACTAAAAGTCTGTTTAGATTCGATTCTTGAGAAATCGACCTATTTGAACTACGAGATAATCATTGTAGATTATAGTAGTTGCTTGGGTTCAGAATCGTTTAATTATTATAAGGAAATTGGAGAAAGAGCAAACGTACATGTTCTTAACTATAAAGGAAACACAAAGAATTGCTCCAGTATTTACAATTTTGGTGCCAGCCATGCCAATGGCAAATACATTATATTTTTACACAGCGATACAAAGGTGATTTCTCAAAACTGGATCGAAGAAATGCTAATGTATGCCCAACGTACTGATGTAGGTGCTGTCGGCGCCAAACTTTATTATGCGAATGATACGATACAACATGCAGGGATTTGCATAAACTCTAGTGGGAAAGACCTATTTAGATACCTTCACAGGGGTGAAATACGATATGAAACTGGTTATATGGGCAGGTTGATATATGCTCAAAATCTGAGTGCAGTTTCGATGGCTTGCACAATGATTAGCAAATCTATTTTTGACAAGTATGGAGGGTTTGACAATGAGCTTGGAGATGATTATTGTATTGTGGATTTTTGCCTGAGAATGTGTTATAATGGACTAGTGACTGTCTTAACACCATACGCTGAACTTTATCATTATGATAAGAAGATAAAAAGCAAAAAACAATTAAGCAATTATGATATGTATGTTTACTTTAAAAAGCGGTGGAAGAGAGTTTTAGAGAATGGAGATCCTTATTATGGATCAAATTTGATTAGCAATAGCTATTTGCTATGAATGGAGAATAATTATGTCTAAAATGCTGAGATCAATAAAGAGAATTTTACCTACAAACATAAAAACACCGTATATGTTTCCTATACTTCGGACTATTATTGTTTTGCTTTTTATTTTCACAGCAAGTTGATTTGTTTCATACGTCTTCATCATCGTATGCTTATTTGAATGGACATATCACTGATTTTTATGATTATAATAAACCATTGGTGGATGGTAATGACTATTTGCCACTAATGTATATTATTTTTGCTATATGGAATCTACCTTTAAAAATTTTAGGATTGACTCATGATGTTGAGACTTATGGAATTTGGCTCAACATACCTGAATTAATATGGACCAAATTATTACTAGTGGTTTTTTATTTTGCTTCTGCATATATTATGTATAAAATATGCAGATATATTACAAACGATGAGGATAATTCCAAAATAATATCTATGATTAAGTCTATATAATGG